>CABUAL010000059.1 GCA_902489515.1 uncultured Collinsella sp.
CTCAGGATGAACGCTGGCGGCGCGCCTAACACATCGCGCGGCAAGGAGATATATTGCCAGACCGCGAAGCCCTGTGGGACGTCAATTCCACTCTTCACAAGTCCTACACAACATATTGCTTTCTATAGGTAATAGAAAGACTGGTGCGGATCTTCCGCACGTATCAGATGATGACCCTTTGGTTCAGGAATATATAGAGATCGGTCACCTGTAAGTGTTTATCTACCCGCGCTTTTAGCAATGTAAACCGCGCCTCAGATAAAAAGAGGGAGCGCCGCGCACAACGCGACACTCCCCTAGCGATTCAAGAGAATCTATTAGGCCTCGAGAGCCTTCTTGGCGATGGTAGCCAGCTCGTTGAAGGACTCGATGTCCTCGTAGGCCATCTGAGCCAGGACCTTGCGGTCGAGCTCGATGCCGGCAACCTTCAGGCCGTGCATGAACTGAGAGTAAGAGATGTCGTTCAGGCGAGCGGCAGCGTTGATGCGGGTGATCCAGAGAGAGCGGATCTCGCGCTTCTTGTTGCGGCGATCACGATACTGATACTGCAGGGAGTGCTGGACCTGCTCTTTAGCATGCTTGTAAGTACGCGAAGCGGCACCGTAGTAACCCTTCGCACGGTGCATAACGGTACGGCGCTTCTTCTTGGCGGCAACAGCGCGCTTAATACGTGCCATGTTCTATCAACTCCTAGACGGTAAAACGAAAAACGGGAACGCGAACTTAGGCGAGACGCGACTTGATGACCTTGCGGTCGGCAGCGGCGATCTCGGTCTCCTGACGGAAGCCACGCTTACGCTTGGTGGACTTCTTGCTCAGGATGTGGCTCTTGAAAGCCTTGGCGCGCATAAGCTTGCCGGTACCAGTCTTGCGGAAACGCTTCTTGGTGCCGCTGTGGGACTTCATCTTAGGCATGAAATACTCCTTAATCGGTTACAGAACACTAGTTACTTGGTATCGCTTGCCGCTTTATCCTCATCGAAGGCGCCCTTAATCGGGGCGAGCAGCATAAGCATGTTACGGCCTTCCATCTTAGGCTTGGACTCGACCGTAGCGTAAGGCTTGAGATCCTCGGCGAGACGCTCGAGAACGTTAAGACCCTGCTCCGGGTGAGCCATCTCACGGCCGCGGAACATGATGGTGATCTTAACGCGTGCGCCCTTCTTGAGGAAACGCAGAACGTGGCCCTTCTTGGTCTCGTAATCGCCAACGTCGATCTTGGGTCGGAACTTCATTTCCTTGACCTCGACCTTGGACTGGTTCTTACGAGCGGCCTTGGCCTTCATGGCCTGCTGGTACTTGAACTTACCGTAGTCCATGACCTTGCAGACCGGCGGCTCCGCGTTGGGAGCGATCTCGACCAGGTCGAGACCCTGATCGTCAGCGACGCGCTGGGCATCGCGGATGGCGAACAGGCCGAGCTGAGAGCCATCGACGCCAATCAAACGGCACGAAGATGCAGTGATCTCGTCGTTGATGCGGGTGTCATCAGACTTAGCTATTTTCCCTACCTCCATTCATAAAAAAATAACCCGGCGCTTCTTTGCAACCAGGTCGTACACATAGACATCCTCGGTGTGAGGAAGGGAATCTAGGTTGTATGACCAGTCAGCTGCTCATTGGCGCCAAAAGGTGGGAACCCTCGGGTTCCTCTTTAGGGCATTGCGGGAACAACGCCTTGTGGATAATAACACGCGCAGCGCGTTATCACATTACGTACACGAAAAAGGGGGGAGGCCTTGACCCCCTTGAACGCTCACTTGCATGTATGGTGCCCGAGGCGAGACTCGAAGGGCCTTCGCTTCGCGAAGCCCCGGGCTTCAGGCGCATGGCGCCCTCGCCACGCTCCGCTACAAACAGGCCACAGGCCTGTTTGCTTAACGCTCCGCGCGCTCACGCGAGTTCGGCACGAAAAAGGGGGCCTTGACCCCCTTGAACGCTCACTTGCATGTATGGTGCCCGAGGCGAGACTCGAACTCGCACGTTGTTGCCAACGGTGGATTTTGAGTCCACTGCGTCTGCCAATTCCGCCACTCGGGCACGTAATGCGTGAGTTAGTTTATCACAGCTTTCTACCGATTAGTCCGAAAATGGAACTTCGAGCATTTCGATGAGTTCGACCGTGCGTAGCATCTCGCGCTGACGGCATCCGCGACCGTCGACCGAAGCCTCACCCATCTGGTTATCGTAAGGGTCCTCGCGCATGCCGTCGAAAGAGGGCTCAAACTCTGCCTGGAATCGATTGTTGGCCACCATACGCCATGGGTCGAGATTGCCAAAGTAGTGACGGCGGCGCCACTCCTCCCCCATCCTGCGAGCAGAAGATCCAAATGACACGTCGGCGTTGAGCCAACCGGTCTGCGGCGTATAGAACTCTGCCCAGTCGTGCGACCCCACCGAATCGGGCGCAACGTACAGGCCGCTCTGCCAACGGGCAGGCACGCCCGCGATACGGCACATGGTGATAAACGTGAGCGCCATAACGCCGCAATCGCCGCGGAGCGAATGCGCGCAGTCATCGGGAATAGATCCCAAAAGCAGGTACGGCGGCTGATAGCGATAGTCGATATGCTGCGTCAGATAATCATAGATAGCACGAGCGCGATCGAGCGGATCCTCGAGTCCGTCAACAACACCGGCCGTCAGCTGCTGCAGATACGGCGTGAATGCAATGTGCGGACGGTCCTCGGAAATATCCTCGGGCAGAGGCGCGTCCATACGCGGATGAACCGGAAGTGTGCCACCGTAGACATCACAATAAGCAGCATCGATGTGATAACGATAAGTCACCGAGAATGAGCGCTCACTCGAAGAAGACCACGAGGCGGTACGCGCCGAAGCGTTCGCGGGAGCAACAGCACCCTCCGGCGTCATGTCGAGAATCTCGACCCGAGACTGCTGACGGCAGGCAGCCGCGACGGGAAGCCAAGCGCAAACGGTCTCCCCCTCCAGAGCGCCGGGGACAGACACGGACGCTTTAAGCGTAATGACGCGAGCCAATCCGTTTTGTGACTCCATCTCCTTGAGCATCTCGTCGCGCAGTGCTATTCCGTCCGTAGAATCGGGACGCATGCCGGGGACCTCTTTGGGATATACGCGAAGCGAATCGAGGAAGTTGTCGAGAACGAACAGCTCGCCATCGATAAAGCGCCAGTCAATACGCTTACGGTCAATCAGATCGTCAAACTGCTCCTCGGTAAACTCAGGCCACTCCTCGCGAATCATCGCAATAGCTCGATCGCGCGACACCGAAAAATGAAGCGGCGTCTCAAGCATGCGATACCGCTCGGCACGAACGCAGGCAGCAAGCGAGGGATCGGGATCTTGGGCAAGTAGGCGATCGCAAGCCTCAATAGCCTGCGAAAGATACCCCGCGTCCTTTAAACGCAGAATCTCGGGTGGCAAGCCAACATCTAGAAAACGGAAGTCATCATTGCAAACATCAACAGAGCAACCAACAGGACCCTCGTCAATAACCTTCCCATCCGAAGGCAGCACATTAATAACAGCCATACCAAACTCCAAGTCATTAGAACTCTTGAAGCCCATTGTAGCGAGATAAAAAAGAAAGCCCCAATAAAGGAACCCTCAACACCGATAAACGGTACCTCTAAAAATGAATTCAGCCCAGTAACCCTGTAGCGAGTTAACAAAGGAGGCCCCGTTCACCCGGAGCTGATTCCGTCGCGCGACTTCTGGCGAAGCCAGTAGCCACCTTAATTCAGGCTCGTAACCCTGCGGCGTTAAACGAAGGAAGCCCCGTCTCCCGGAACTGTTTCCTTGGCGCGACTTCTGGCGAAGCCAGGTGAGCGCAAAGGAAACAGTGTAGGGAGACGGGGCTTCCGGTGGGAAGTTTAGCGACGCTTACGCCTTGTTGACGGAGCCAAACTCCTCCATGAGCTCCTTGGTGCGGGCAACGATGTTGTCGCGACCAGGCTTGAGGAGCTTGCGGGGGTCAAAGCCCTTGCCCTGCTGATCCTTGCCAGCCTCGATATACTCGCGAACGCCCTTGGCGAAGACGAGCTGCAGATCGGTGTTGACGTTGATCTTGGAGATACCCAGGGAGATGGCCTTCTTGATCTGATCCTCGGGGATGCCGGTACCACCGTGCAGAACGAGGGGCAGGTCGCCGGTCTGAGCCTTGATCTCGCCCAGACGCTCGAAGGAAAGGCCAGCCCAGTCGGCGGGATACACGCCGTGGATGTTGCCGATACCGCAGGCGAGGAAGTCGACGCCCAGGTCAGCAATCTGCTTGCACTCAGCGGGGTCAGCGAGCTCGCCGTTGGAGGTCACGCCGTCCTCGGTGCCGCCGATGCCGCCGACCTCGGCCTCGATGGACATGCCCTTGGAGTGGGCAAGCTCAACGAGCTCCTTGGTGCGGTCGAGGTTAAGCTGGAAGGTCTCCTCGTGAGAGCCGTCATACATGATGGACGTGAAGCCGGCCTCGATGCACTTGAAGCAGTCCTCGTAAGAACCGTGATCGAGGTGAAGGGCGACGGGGACGGTAACGCCCGTGGCCTCGACGGCAGCCTTGACCATGTCGGCGCAGACCTTGAAACCGCCCATCCACTTAGCGGCACCAGCGGTGCACTGAAGGATCAGCGGAGACTTGGCCTCCTCGGCGGCCTGGAGAATAGCCAGGGTCCACTCGAGGTTGTTGGTGTTGAAGGCACCGAGAGCGTACTTGCCGGCCTCGGCCTTCTTGAGCATGTCTGCTGCGTTGACGAGCATAAAAGAAACCTCCTGTAAGGTTGCTCCGATAACGCCTGAGATTTTACCACGACATACCCGAGCATAAACGTTCGTTTGTTCACGAATACCATCCGATTGGACAAATTTTGACCGTTTGCCCCACAGAATCGACCCACTGGGGAAAATAGCTTGACGATTGAGCGGTCTTCGTGGTTCGAAAGACGGCTTCGAGCCTACATCTGCATAAACGGGTTCTGCATAAGTTCGCGCGCCATCGTGGTCGAATCGCCATGGCCCGTCAAGCAAACGGTATCGGGCGGAAGCGTCTTGGCAAGTTTGGAGAGCGAGCGCATAATCGCCGCCTCGTCACCGCCGGAAAGATCGGTACGACCGTGACTGCCCGGGAAAAGCGTGTCGCCCACAAAGGCGATGTTCCCCTGCTCGGTCGCGGCGAACAGGACGATGCCGCCCGGCGTATGCCCCGGCGTCTCGATCACCTGCAGACAGACGTCGCCCACCTCGATTGTATCGCCCTCGGCAAGCAAGCGCGTCGGCTCACCCGGATCGGGCGTCTCGATACCCCACATGGCGCGCTGCTCCTCGATATTTGCGCGAGGTACCGTCACGTCCTTAGCGCACAACTCATATAGTGCGCTGTCGCCAACGACAGCTCGAACCCCGGCAACCCCGCCAACATGGTCGGCATGACCGTGCGTGCAGACAGAGCCGAGTACGCGCACCTCGGGATGCGCGGTGCGGATATGCTCCACAAGACGCTCGCCCTCCCACGCCGGATCGACGATTAAGCACTCGTCATTCGAAATCACGGCGTAGCTGTTGGTCTGAATCGGGCCGTTGACGAGTGTCTCAATCGAAGCCGCACCTCGGGGTGTCAGGTCCAAAGTCATATCGCCCATGCGCATACCCTCCTTCTAAAATACGTTCGAGGCACCAAACGATGCCTCGAACGTAACCAATATCTATGATGCTGAGAGGCTCTCGCACCTACACACGGCGTTTGAGCTGAGCTCCGCCTTCGCCGGGCATAAGACGGCGAGCGTCGTAGACCGAATCGACACTGCTGATGGAAGCCAGCAGCGGATCCAGACCGCTCGCGTCCGAGATCTCGACCATGAAGCGCAGGGTTGCAATACCCTCGCGGTTGGTCGACGTGGCGGCAGAAAGGATATTGCCGCCCGCATCGCCAATGGCAATGGTGACATCCTTGAGCAGGCCCATGCGGTCCAGGCACTCGACCACGATCTCGACCTGGAAGAGGGTGTCGGCAGCGCCGTCCCACTCCACATCGATCATGCGCTCGGGATGTTCCATAAGACCCTTGACGTTGGGGCAGTTGGCGCGATGCACCGAAACGCCACGACCGCGCGTGATGAAGCCGACGATGTCGTCGCCCGTCACGGGGTTGCAGCAATGAGCCAGACGGACCAGCAGGCCGCTGTTGCTCTCGCCCTTGACGATAATGCCGTTACTAGCGCTCTTGCCGCGCTTTTGCGGCTTGCGGTTGGAGCCGCGAGCAGGCTGCTTCACGACCTCGGCGATAGCCTCGGCCTTGGTGAGCTGTTCCTCGGGCTTGGGGTCCAAGATTTGCTCGACCTTATTGCCCACAGCGCGCGGGGCAACCTTGCCGGCGCCGACGGCGGCAAACAGGTCCTCGAGCTGCTTGAAGTTAAACTGCTCCGCCACGGCGTTGAGTGCACGCGTCGAACGCGGCGTAGAAATGCCATAGCCACGCTTACGCAGGTCCTTGGCCAGCATATCGCGACCGGCGGCAGCGTCGTCGTCCTTGGTCGCAGCGGCAAAATAGCGGCGGATCTTTGACTTGGCGGAAGGTGTCTTAACGATCTTGAGCCAATCGCGCGACGGCTTGGAACTCTTGTTAGTCAGGATCTCGACACGGTCACCCGTCTTAATCTCGTGCGTGAGCGGAGCCACCGCACCGTTGATTTTGGCGCCGACGCAGTGGTTTCCCACCTCGGTGTGAACGGCATAGGCAAAGTCGAGCGGCGTGGAGCCGGCACGAAGCGCCATGACCTCGCCTTTGGGCGTGAAGACAAAGATCTCCTGATCGAACAGATCGACCTTCAGCGAGTGCAGGTATTCCTTGGCATCGGTGATCTCGTCGGAAGCCGCCCAATCGAGCGAATGCTTGAGCCAGTTGATCTGGTCGTCCAAACGTTGAGCGTCATTGGTCTTGGAAGCAGACGATCCGCCCGACTTCTTATATAGCCAGTGGGCGGCAATGCCGTACTCGGCCTGCTCATGCATCTCGTAGGTTCGAATCTGAATCTCGAGCGGACGAGCCGTAGGGCCGATGACCGTCGTGTGGAGCGACTGGTAGTTATTGACCTTGGGCATGGCGATATAGTCTTTAAAGCGACCAGGCATGGGGTGCCACAGCGTATGCACCGCACCGAGCGTGGAGTAGCAATCGCGCACCGAATGGGTAATTACGCGCAGCGCCACCAGGTCGTAGATCTCGGAGAACTCCTTGCCCTTGCGCTTCATCTTTTGGTAGATGGACCAATAGTGCTTGGAGCGGCCGTTGATCTGGAAGTCCTCCAGACCAATGCGGTTGAGCTCATCGGTAAGCGTCTTGATGGTCTCGGCAAGGTAGCGCTCGCGGACCTCGCGCGACTCAGCCACCATGCGCGCGATGCGCTGGTAGGCATCGGGCTCCAGGTAGAAGAAGGACAGGTCCTCGAGCTCCCACTTAATAGAGCTCATGCCCAGACGGTCGGCCAGGGGCGCATACACGTCCATGGTCTCGCGAGCCTTAAACAGGCGACGGTCCTCGCGCAGGGCTGCCAGCGTTCGCATGTTGTGCAGACGGTCGGCAAGTTTAACGATGATGACGCGAATGTCCTTGGACATGGCGAGGAACATCTTGCGCAGCGTGAGCGCCTGCTTCTCGTCCATGCTGTCGACTTCGATGTTGGTGAGCTTGGTCACGCCATCGACGAGCTCGGCCACCGTATCGCCAAACAGGCCGGAAACATCGGTGAGCGAGGTCTCGGTGTCCTCGACGGTATCGTGCAACAGCGCGGCGCACACCACGTCACAATCCATCTTGAGATCGGCCAAAATGATGGCAACCTCGACGGGATGGTTAATGTACATCTCACCCGAGCGGCGCTTTTGGTTACAGTGTTTCTCGGCGGCAAAGCAGTAGGCTTGCTCCACCTTGGAGAAGTCGTCCTCATTCATATATTTGAGGCACAAGCGCTCCAGCTTGTCGTAGCTGTCCGCCATAATCTCGGGCGGCAGCTCATCGGCATGCTTATAGTGCTCCATCTCCGAAAACGGCTGGAGGGTGGAATCATGGGCGGTACGGGCTGCGGCATCCATCGAGGTCCCCTTCCCCTAGGCCCGCGGTACGATCGGGCGGTTAACTTTGGCTAGCATATCAGAAGCGCACGAATCGAGCGCCCAACTCCGGAAAGCCGAGAACTCCATGCGCGAGCGCAAGCCCTCCAAATAGCGAATTGACCTGCTCAATTGCACGCGGCCGGGGTTTTCGGCCATCGCGATGCGACGGGTGTCGTCAAACCCCGAAACGCGACAAAAACCAAGCTCTTCGAAGATTCCCAAGCCGCTTTCCACCGAGCGCTCGTCGACCGGCGTGCGAGCATCGATGGCAAGGCACATCTGCGCGATGTCGATATCGCTCGCGCTAAAGAAATCGTCCCCGGTCTTGCCGCGGTTGGAGCGCCACATGGTCTGCAGCGCGCGATAGAGCGTGACGAGCTCGTCGCGCTCGGGCGCATAGCAGTCGAGTAGGCGCTCGTTAATACGGGCGTCACGCGACGAATAGAGTAGATGGATCACGGCGGGTTGGCCATCGCGACCGGCGCGGCCGCTCATCTGGTTAAACTCAATGCCGCCAAACGGCATGTGATAGAGCACGACATGGCGAATATCGGGAAGGTTGACGCCCTCGCCAAAGGCGGATGTCGAGACGATGCAGCTGAGGCTGCCGTCTCGAAACGCCTCCTCTACGCGATGGCGGTCGGTGCGCGTAAGGCCAGCGTTATAGAACGCGATACGGGTCGCACAGTCGGGAACGCGTTTGCGTAGTGTCTTGGCGAGCGCCACGGACTGGTCGCGCGAATTGACGTAAATGACGGTCTTCTCCCCCGTCGCCA
>CABUAL010000060.1 GCA_902489515.1 uncultured Collinsella sp.
GACCCATTCCATGACCGAGCCTGCATCGGCCGTGGCCGGTGCCGGCGGCAAGGCATCCTTTACCGAGCGCTATGCCACGCTGCGTCGCGCGACGGTTGCCTATGCCCCGCCCGAGATGCTCACCGACGATATTCCCGACCTGCGCGCTTTACGTATGTCGCCGGCGATTGACGTCTATGCCGCGGCAAGCACGGTTTACGAGCTCATTGCCGGCGTCGCGCCATACGAAGCCGCGCCGAGCACTTCGGGCGCCTCGGGTTCGCGCAAAAAGACGCGCGACATCGCGAGCCCCTACCGTCTCAAGATGGACACGCGGCCCGACTATCCCATTGGTGCCCATGCGCCCGGTTGTGATTTGACTCAGCTGCTTCGTCGTGAGCCCGATGTGGCGCTCGCCGCGGCTGAGCAGGCCCAGCAGTTGGGGCTTGAGCCGGATTCCGAGGAGCTACGAGATGCGCTGGCGTTTGTCGATGCCCAGCTGTTCGACGTGGTGATGGCCTGTCTGTCCAGCCATCAAAAAGATCGTCCCGAGCCGGCGGCGGTCGAGGCGGCGCTCTCGGCGTTTTGTGACCACTATGCACAAAATGTCGGTCGTTCGCTCCGCGGCGAGCCGCTCACGCCGTGCCCCATGGATGCGTCCGGCCGCGCGGTTCGTCGCGCGCTGATGGTCGGCGCGGCGGTCGTCTGTGGCGTGGTTTGGGCTGTGGTCGTGGTTTCGGCCGCGCTGCTGGCGTCGGGCGCTCGCGTGACGGCGACTTTGGGATCGCTCGTGTGGTCTGGGCCACTACCGGGTATTATTGCCGCACTGGCGTTGGCGCTACCAGGCATGGCCGGCGTTGCCGCGGGGGCACTTGCGCGCGATCGGCGCTCGGGGTTCCTGCAGGGTGTGCTTGCGCTTTCTGCCTGCGAGGCTCCGGTGCTGGTTGTGGCTGCATGTAGCGTATTTTCCCAACGCGCCGTGATGGGCGGCCTTGTTGCCGCTCTGGTTGCAACCTATACGCTTACGTGGTTTTTACTTGCGATGGGCTTTGCCTTTGAGCTTCCCGTTTCGGCACCGCGGCGCACAAAAGCCCAGATGGCGACTCCGCTTGCCGGTGGAGCCGCAGCTGCCCGTACTTTTGGCGGACCTGTCGAAGTATCGTCCGATTCTATTTCTACGACCAAGGAGGCCTAGGTCATGGCATCTCAAGTTGAGCTCACCCCATGCGGGGCCATGTTTGACATCTTTAAGCGCGCGGCGCATCTGAGCCATATCGAGCTGTGCGGCTTGGTGCTTTCGTCCCGTCCGCTCGCCGACGGCCGCAGCCCGCAGAGCCGAGCCGCCGATCGCTCTTGGGTTTCCCGCTTTATCGTTCGCGCACCGGTCGGCACGCTTCAGCAGCGCTACTTTGCCGAATACGGTACATCGGCTGCGCGTATTATGTCGCAACTGGCCTTGCGCCGGCGCAACCCCATGGACTCCACGGCTGTGATCAATATGGTGTGCGGTCCTGCAGGTGAACCGATGGTACGCGCGCTCGAAGAGTGTCACCAGGACACGAATCTCTATCGCAACGCGCTCGATCGCCTGTCCCAGGCGGCAGAACTCATGCCCGCCGAGCGCGCCGAGGCCGTGCTGGTGCTGTTTGTCGCCGTCGGTTGTTCGGCGGATGTGCGGTCCTCGGTGAACTATGCCATCGACTACGCGCACGCGACCTGTGGCGGAGGCACATCCACGCCTCGTTCGCTTGGCATGTCGATGACCGCGGGCGAACGCGAACCCGCCCCGGCGCACCCCTTGGGCTTGCTGCGCATACAAAACAGTTTTGTCGTGAGCGCCCCGCGCTGGATTCAGCCGAGTGAGCAGGGTGTTGAGATTGGCGCGCTGGCCACTGGTGAGGGCGATATTACCGACGTCGGCGACGATGTCTCGGCCCGCCATGCCCATATCTGGTGCGATGCTCAAAATATCTGGCACGTCGAGGACTTGTCGTCCACCAACGGAACCGTGGTGGTAAACGGGGCCACGCGCGTCTGCATTCAGGTCGAGCCCGGTCGTTCCGCCCAACTTAATCCCGGCGACGAGCTCAAACTCGGCGAATCCACTACCTACGCCATCCTCTTCGGTGCCCTCTAGCCAGTCCCGCCAAATGGTCCCTCCGTCCCCAAGGGATCATTTTGCTCCCGGCAGTCACCCGAGGTAAACCTTTACCGCCCGCCTATATTTGCCGAAATTACACTTGACGGCGGGGTACAATAAACCCGCATGCGGATTTCCGTTGCGGGCGCTTCCCATCGCCGGGGCGTGCCCGGGAGCATCCGGCATGCGGCCTTTGCGGCGCTCGGTCATGTGCAAGACGGGCGGTCGGGTCTGTGGGGCGCATCAGTTGCCCCTCGCCTCGGCATGTCTTCTCTCCACGCCACGTACCTGCTGCTGAGCCTGCCTGCCAGATGATTGGAAGCAACAGCGTAAATCCCATCACGCCAATATCCCGGCAATCGCCGGGGCCTGTATACCTATATGAGAGGAGAGGGGTATATGGCGCGTAAGTTTAAGTCTATGGACGGCAACGAGGCGGCCGCATATGTTTCGTATGCGTACACCGAGGTAGCGGGAATCTATCCCATTACGCCGTCCAGCCCGATGGCCGACCATGTTGACCAGTGGGCGGCCCAGGGTCGCAAGAACATCTTCGGCACCCCGGTCAAGGTCGTCGAGATGGAGTCCGAGGCAGGTGCGGCCGGTACCGTTCACGGTTCGCTGGGCGCCGGTGCTCTGACCACCACCTACACAGCTTCTCAGGGTCTGCTCCTGATGATCCCGAACATGTACAAGATCGCGGGCGAGCAGCTCCCGGGCGTCTTCCACGTCTCCGCGCGTTGTGTCGCTTCCCACGCCCTGAACATTTTTGGCGATCACTCCGACGTCATGGCCTGTCGTCAGACCGGCTTCGCCATGCTCGCCGAGGGCAACGTCCAGGAGGTCATGGACCTCTCGCCGGTGGCTCACCTCGCCGCCATCGAGGGAAAGACCCCGTTCCTTAACTTCTTCGACGGCTTCCGCACCAGCCACGAGATCCAGAAGGTCGCCATGTGGGACTACAAGGATCTGGCCGAGATGTGCGACATGGACGCCGTCCAGGCTTTCCGCGACCACGCGCTCAACCCTGAGCACCCGCACACCCGCGGTAGCCACGAGAACGGCGATATCTTCTTCCAGAACCGTGAGGCCTGCAACAAGGTCTACGACGAGCTTCCCGCCGTCGTCGAGGGCTACATGAAGAAGATCAACGAGAAGCTCGGCACCGATTACGGCCTGTTCAACTACTACGGCGCTCCCGATGCCGATCGCGTCGTCGTGTGCATGGGCTCCTTCTGCGACGTGCTCGAGGAAGTCATCGACTACCTCAACGCTCACGGCGAGAAGGTCGGCCTGGTCAAGGTTCGTCTGTTCCGTCCGTTCTCCATCAAGCACTTCGTCGACGTTCTCCCCGAGACCGTCCAGAAGATCGCCGTCATGGACC
The DNA here is from genome assembly GCA_902489515.1 of uncultured Collinsella sp. Taxonomy (GTDB): domain Bacteria; phylum Actinomycetota; class Coriobacteriia; order Coriobacteriales; family Coriobacteriaceae; genus Collinsella. Next base: position 3,504 of record CABUAL010000060.1, read on the forward strand.
GTACCAAGGAGCCGGGTTCCATCGGCGAGCCGCTCTACCAGGACGTCGTCTCCGCTCTCTACGAGGCCGGCAAGACGGGCATCAAGGTCGTCGGCGGCCGTTATGGCCTGGGCAGCAAGGACACGCCTCCCGCGTCCGCGTTCGCTGTCTTCGAGGAGCTCAAGAAGGACGAGCCCAAGCGCGAGTTCACCATCGGCATTGTCGATGACGTGACCAACCTGAGCCTGCCCGAGGCCGAGGATGCGCCCAACACCGCAGCCCCCGGCACCATCGAGTGCAAGTTCTGGGGTCTGGGCGGCGACGGTACCGTCGGCGCCAACAAGAACTCGATCAAGATCATCGGCGACCACACCGACAAGTACGTTCAGGCCTACTTCCAGTACGACTCCAAGAAGACCGGCGGCGTCACCGTTTCGCACCTGCGCTTTGGTGATTCCCCGATCCGTTCGCCGTACTACGTGACCAAGGCCGACTTTGTCGCCTGCCACAACCCCAGCTACATCGTCAAGGGCTTCAAGATGGTCCGCGACGTCAAGCCGGGTGGCACCTTCCTGGTCAACTGCCAGTGGAGCGACGAGGAGTTCGCCGAGCACATGCCCGCCGTGGCCAAGCGCTACATCGCGAACAACAACGTCAACGTCTACCTGATCGACGCTATCGACCTGGCCGCCAAGGTCGGCATGGGCAAGCGCACCAACACGGTGCTCCAGTCCGCCTTCTTCGCGCTGGCCAAGGTCTTGCCCGCCGAGGACGCTCTGCAGTACATGAAGGACGCGGCCACCAAGTCCTACATGAAGAAGGGCCAGGCCATCGTCGACGCCAACCACAAGGCCATCGATGCCGGCGCTACCGCCTTCCGTAAGTTCGAGGTTCCGGCCGACTGGGCTACCGCCGAGGATGCCGCTCCCGTCGAGCTCTCCGAGGAGACCAAGTCCGCCATCGCCCAGCAGGTCAAGAACCTGCTCGAGCCCATCGATCGCATGGATGGCGACAGCCTGCCTGTTTCCGCCTTCGTCGATTGCGCCGACGGCCAGTTTGAGCTGGGCGCCTCCGCATACGAGAAGCGCGGCGTCGCCGTGGTCGTTCCCCACTGGGACGAGACCAAGTGCATCCAGTGCAACCAGTGCGCCTATGTGTGCCCGCATGCCACCATCCGTCCGTTCGCGATGACCGAGGACGAGGCCGCCGCCGCGCCCGAGGCTACCCGCACGCTCGACGCCATGGGCCCCAAGGCCAAGGGCATGAAGTTCACCATGGCCGTGTCCCCGCTCGACTGCATGGGCTGCACCAACTGCGTCAAGGTCTGCCCCAAGGGCGCCCTCGAGATGGTTCCCACCGAGCGGGAGATGGACCAGCAGCCCGTTTGGGACTACATGGTCGAGAACGTCTCCGAGAAGAAGGAGCTCATCGCGGCCAACGTCAAGGGCAGCCAGTTTAAGCAGCCCTACCTGGAGTTCTCTGGCTCCTGCGCCGGCTGCGCCGAGACCGCCTATGCACGTCTGGTGACCCAGGTCGCCGGCGACCGCATGTTCATCTCCAACGCCACCGGCTGCTCCTCCATTTGGGGCAACCCCGCTGCCACCGCTCCTTACTGCAAGGACAAGGATGGTCACGGCCCGGCGTGGAACAACTCCCTGTTCGAGGACAATGCCGAGCACGGTCTGGGCATGGCCGTTGGCTATGAGGCCGTTCAGCACAAGCTGATCGCCGCTACCCAGGACATCATCGCTGCCGATGGTCCGTCCGACGAGCTCAAGGCCGCCGGCCAGGCTTGGATCGACTCCGTCAACGACGCCGAGGCCTCCAAGACCGCTGCTGCTGCCTACGTTGCCGAGCTCGAGAAGTGCGGCTGCGACGCTTCCAAGGCGATCCTCGCCGACAAGGCTTACCTCACCAAGAAGTCCTTCTGGATCTTCGGCGGCGACGGTTGGGCCTACGACATCGGCTTCGGCGGCCTGGATCACGTCCTGGCTTCCGGCCACAACGTCAACGTCTTCGTCTTCGACACCGAGGTTTACTCCAACACCGGCGGTCAGGCCTCCAAGGCCTCGAACCTGGGCCAGGTCGCTCAGTTCGCTGCTGCCGGTAAGGTGACCAAGAAGAAGTCCCTGGCCGAGATTGCCATGAGCTACGGCTACGTCTACGTGGCGCAGGTCGCCATGGGTGCCAACCCGGCTCAGACCCTCAAGGCCATCCACGAGGCCGAGGCCTACGACGGCCCGTCCCTCATCATCGGCTACAGCCCCTGCGAGATGCACTCCATCAAGAAGGGCGGCATGCAGAACTGCCAGGCCGAGATGAAGAAGGCTGTCGAGTGCGGTTACTGGAACCTCTTCCGCTTCAACCCCGAGGCTGCTGCCGGCAAGAAGTTCTCGCTCGATTCCAAGGAGCCCGCGGGCGGTTATCAGGAGTTCCTGATGAACGAGGCCCGTTACGCTTCGCTGACGCGTTCTTTCCCCGAGCGCGCCGAGGAGCTCTTCAAGGAGAACGAGCAGGCCGCTATGGACCGCTACGCTCACCTGCTGAAGCTCAAGACGGTGTACAACGAGGCCTAGGTCTCTCACCGCAGGATCTGAGGGCTGACCTTCGCGGACGTCCTCGGACATGAAAGAACCCCCGCTGCGCACTACGTGCGGCGGGGGTTCTTTCGTCCTGCGGAGTGTCCGCGAAGGTCAGCCCTCAGATCCTGCTACGACTACGTCCTCGGATTGTGTGGGCGGATGAAGGACGTAGTTGGTCGGGTATTCCGTCCCCTTCGCTGTTTCGCGGCTTTACCGCGAAAGGCGCGTTACTTTGGGGATGGATGGGGGGCGTGGCTGTTGCAACGCCTTATCCCTTTGCTTTTTCGCGCCTTTGGCGCGAAACGCGCAGCACCTTGGGAAATGCATTGATGTGTGGACGGGGCTGGATTGCGGATTCAAATGGCTAGAGAGATATGGGTGCGAACGAGAAATCGTTATTGGGGTCATCCTTTTCCATAAACTCATCGAGACAAAACGTCATGTAGATTGGAACGTACAGAACCTTGCCCTCTTTGCTGAGATTCTCGTGGCTTAGTACAACGGCTTCGGGAATTTTGTACTCGCCCACACTCATCAGACGATCGAGGGCCGCGTGCGCTCGAACTTTCTTGCCCGATTTGACCTCGATTGGGACAACATGCCCGTGGGCGCCTTCGATTACAAAGTCAACTTCACCGACCTCACGCGTTTGGTAGTACCATGCATCCGCCCCGAGGGCAACGAGTTCCTGCGCGACCACGTTCTCATAGAGACCACCAAGGTTGGGAGTTTTCATATCAAGATAGACAGCGCGTGCAGTGCTGCCGGGGTATCGCGATGCGAGCATGCCTGTATCAGACTCGTATAGTTTGAAGGCTGTCGTTTTCTCCGTCCTCTTGAGAGGACTCCGTGGCTCCGTCACCCTGGCGACCATCAATCCAACACCTGCGTTAACAAGCCACAGGAAATCCTGCTCATATTTTTTAAGGCGAGCTCCCTCACCCAGAGACGAAACAACAAAGCGATGAGACTCCGCCTCAAGCTGAACGGGAATTTGCTCAAAAATCGACCGAACGTTAAACGCTCGAGTCGATGCATATTTTGAGATATCGCTTTTGTACTGATCGACCAGCTGAGTTTGAAGCTCACGTGTGCTCACGAGCGAATAACCCGAATCAATATAATTCTGAACGACCTCCGGCATGCCGCCGCAAACGATATAGGCTCTATAGTTCTTGAGCATCGCCTCATGAATATAGTTTTCGACAGGATGTTTCTCGACAAGGCAGCTGCGAATGCCTGCAAGCACATTCTCGCTTACGCTGTTTGCCCAACAAAACTCTTCAAAATCCATCGGGCGCATAACAATGTGCTCTACATACCCCACCGGAAAAGAAGAGATCCCCTTAAACTCAGTCCCAAGCATAGACCCCGAGAAGACATAGCTAAAGCGCCCATCCTCGACCAACGCCTTCATGAGTGTAACGATCTGCGGATACTCCTGAATCTCATCGACAAAGACAAGCGTATCGCCCTCAACAAGCGGCGCATCCGCAAGAAGGGCTACGCGGTTGATAAAGTCAACGGAGTTCTTTGCGCCAACAAGTGCATTCCTTGCTTCGACATCGAGTAGTAAATTGACCTCAAAATACGAAGCGTAGTTGCTTTTTCCAAACGCGCGAATCGCATAGCTCTTGCCAATCTGACGCGCACCAGTAACGAGTAATGCCTTATTGGAGTTATTCTTCCAGCTCAAAAGCCTATCAGTGACCTTACGGCGTAGCATTAAACCCCCAAATGACAAAAATTGACAGATAGAATCGCCTAAAATCATACAAAAATTGGCAGATAATATTGTCGTAAATATACAAAAATTGGGAGATAGAAAAGGTTCGAATAGGCCTCAAAGCCACTGAAACAGTGCTCTACTTTGCGAAGGGGCTGGGGACGCTGTTGGGTGCGTCTCCAGCCCTCTGATTCTTACTTTGGATCCCGATGGTGGGGTGTTGTCGGTGCTGCTTGCTTGGTTACCTTGTCTCGCCGGACTCCGTGCGTAGGCGGTAGCCGTGGACGAGGTCGCTAATGGCCGGCCAGGGAATCTGGCGGTCGACCCAAAATTGGAGCTGGACCAGATAGCGCTCGGTGGCGCGGGTGAGGGCTGCAAACTGTTCGTGAGTCTCTACCTGGGCGTAGAGGTCGCGGCTGTGGGCGAGGATTGCCGTGGTGTCATCCATTTTGCCGGTGACGTCGAAGGCGCCCGAGAACCAGTCGCACAGGCGCGCGGCGCTGTTGTTGATCGTTGCGAGGTCGGCGGTGCCGTCGTTGGCGTTTTCGTTGGCCTGGGCTCGCAGGAGGGAGAGGGCGTCGGCGGCGTTCATGCAGTAGCCGACGGTGAAGTTCCAGACGGCGAATTCGCGGCCTGTGTCGAGCTTGCGGCGGCGCATGTAGTCGATATCGCGTGGTTCCTCAAGCATCATCTGGTCGGCGAGGGCCTCAAGTGCAGTGGTGTACTCGGCAAGGTCGAGTGCGAGCAGGGTGTTGATATCCATCATCTTTAGGCCTCCGCTTCGATCTCGACGATTTCGTTTTTGATGTGCATGCCCTGGTTGTCCCAAACATTGCGGCAAGCAACGGCAAAGCGCTCGCGGTCGGCTTCGCAGATGCGGGCGAACATGTTGCAGGTGCCAAAGGGCTCGCACACGTCAAAGAAGATGCAGATTGACGACCATCCGCCATACCAGCTCACGGCGCCCGCCGGCTCGCGTTTCTCGCCGACATGCTCTGGG
>CABUAL010000061.1 GCA_902489515.1 uncultured Collinsella sp.
CTCAACGCGGCCGGCCTTGAGCTCGGAGCCCGGTTCTGTCTCGTGCAGGACCGGGTTTCTTGCTATCTCGGGCCAAAACCACCACAAAGGGGACAGGCACCTTTGTGGTGGTTTTGGCACTTTGGCGTCAATGTTATGGCATCGCAGCGAGCCGGTTCCAAGTGCCTCAGGTCGCCCCGAAAGAGGAGCGACGCGTACTTTGGTACGCGAGCGACGGCTTGAGGGGCGAGATGGGGTGCTTGGGGCCGGCGCAGCGTCAAGCCTTAAAGGTGGTTACCAGGGGGTTCTGGCGGTAGAGGACTCGATGGCCTCGTGGCGCTTGAGCTCGCGGCGCATGGTTTGTGAGTTGAGCCAGGCTGCCTGCCAGCCACGGATGGGGTAGCGCGTCTGGTCGAGCTCAAACTGCGTATAGCCGCTGGCGTTGATGATCATTGCCCCGCATGCATGTTGACGCTCACGTTGAAAGTCGCGACCATAGCATTGGTGCACATGCCCGTGCACCATGTAGTCGGGATTCCAGGATTCGAGCGCTGTGTTAAAGCATTCAAATCCTCGATGTGGCAGATCGTCCAGATCGCCCATGCCGGCGGCGGGCGCATGGGTCAGCAGGATGTCGCAGCCGCCGACCATCCTCACTTTGCGTGACAGCTTGCGCACGCGCTTGACCATCTCGCGCTCGGTGTACATGTTGGCGCCATCTCGGTAGCGCATGGAGCCGCCAAGCCCCGCAATGCGGACGCCGCGATACACGTAAACGGAGTCTTCGACACAGATACAGCCGCCTGGTGCATGACGCGCGTAGCGGTCATCGTGATTGCCGCGAACGTAGATGAGCGGTTTGTTGATGACGGTGACCAAAAACTCAAGATAATCCGGGTCCAGATCGCCAGCGGACAAAATCAGGTCGACACCCTCAAAGCGTTCCTTGCGAAAGCACTCCCATAGGCATCGTTCTTCGGTATCGGCTATGGCAAGGATTTTCATAGGGCGTGGACCTTCGGCTCATCGTTGGGCTGCGGAATGGTGCCCACCACGTTGTCGGCCAACCAGTCCATCTCGACGATTTGCGTGCTCGGCAGTGGGGGAAAGCCCTCGATCTGCACCACGCCGTCTTGGCTATGGAGCTCGCCGCCAAATGGATTGATGGAGCCCTCGACGATGCCATTGCGGAGTAGCTGAACAAGCTTGCGCGTCTGATAGGGCAGGCCCGGAGCGTAGCGAATATCGATAACGCCCGAGCTCATGCCATACCAGTAGTTGACGGCGCGGACCCGGCTGTCGTCACTGGTCTCGTCCCAGGTGCCATGCAGCAGACTTCGCACGATAAGCTCGTAATATCGGCCCCAGTTCCACACCGGCATGGCAATGCCGGCAACCTTGCCATCGATCAGGCGGTGAAGTCCGTAGGCCGTGGGATCTTCGAGCGACTTTGACATGTCGGCGCCGGTCATGACGCTCACGCCTTCGCGGCACATGGCCTCGGCAAGGCCACCGGCAGGCACATCGCCCCAGGTCAGGATAATTTGCGCACGGGGGTCGAGCAGCGAGGCGCCAATCGCAAAGGCGTTGATTTCGCTGAGTGCGCCCGAGGCAAAGACCGACGCGTGGTAACCGATGCGGTGGTTGTCCGCCATGCTGGCGGCAAGGGCGCCCAGGAGGAACTTGGCCTCGTACATCTTGCCAAAGTACGAACGGACGCTTTGATGGGGAAGACCGATAGAGCAGTTGAGGAACCGAACCCGGGGATACTCAACGGCAGCCCTGAGCGTGTATTCCATCAGGCGGTGCGAGGTCGAGAAGATGACGTTTGCTCCATGTTTGACAGCCGTTTCCACGGCGGCGTAGAACGCGTCCGGATCATGGCAGTCCTCGAACGCCTCGGTGCGCACGATACCGCCAAAGTGCTCATCGAGATACTGACGCCCTTGGTCGTGCAGGCTGTCCCAGCTCGACGTCGCACAGGGGAACTCATGGATAAAGGCGATGCGCAGGGGGTTGGCCGCCGAATAGACGGTCTTGCCCATAAAGAAGCTGAGCACGCCGGAGGTGGACTTGGCGGGCGACTCCTCCTCATCGACGCTCGGTGCTTCGACAAGATCTACCTTGTCCTCGTTATTTTTGCCGGCAATGACCAGCTCGCGCCAGATCTTGCACAGGCGGTTTACGACGATATCCGTCGGTGTATCCAGCAGGCGGTCCTGGTTGTACACATTGAGGTAGACGAGCATGGCGTCGGCGGGCGTAATGTCCAGGTGGTCGCCGCCCGCGCGAAGGTAGGCACGCTTAAAGAGTAAGAAGGTGTGGCGCAGGTAGTCGACCTTTTTCTGCGGCCATTTTTCGATAAGGTCCTGACCGAGCATCTTGGCGAGCGTCTCGTAGCTTCCCTCGCGTGAGAACTCGATCTCGTATAGGGGGCAGACGCGCCAAAACGCGCAGAACTCACCGTACAGGCGGCTTTCGACGGAATCCCATGTGCCGGGGTAGAGACGGGTGACCTTGGCCGAAACCGTCGGGGCGTCCAGGAATTTGAGGACACTGACGCGCTTGTTGCCCTCTTGGACGTAAAACCGATGCATGAACTCGGTGACGATGACGGGATCGCGATAGCCCTCGGTCACCTGGATGTCGTAGAGGTTGGACCACTTGCGGGCGAACTCGGTGCTAAACGGCAGCAAGGGCATAAAGTTGCATGAAAAGGCGGACTGACGGCCCTTAGTAACCGTACCGACGACCATTTCGAGCGGAATGTCCCTTAGGCCGGCGCTCTCTCGCTGACCTAAGGGGAGCTGGGCGACCAAGTTATCGAGGTCCGTGAGGTACGGATGCTCGCTTTGACTAATGGCGCGTCGACGTCCTTGCTCGCCGCGCTTGCGTGCTTGACGATAGGCCTCTTCCATGGTGTCTACTCCCTTAGTCGTTTAAACAACGATATGAACCATGGTACCACGATGCGAAACCACCACAAAGGTGCCTGTCCCCTTTGTGGTGGTTTAGGCGATGATGGGGGCGATGGCGCGGATGCAGGCGTCGGCTGCCGTGAAAGTGGTGCTGTCGTCGCTGACGATAAAGATGATCTTGCCCTTAATGCCAAAGTCGCCGATCTCGCTAAAGAGCACATACGGCTCCTTGTCAAAACCCGAGATGGGCGAGACGGCCGTTTTAGTGGCGCTGGTCAGCTCGTCTGCCAGTGCGTCGAGCGAAGCCCATTTTGAGGGGTCTTTCACCGCGACGGGCACAGCCACGCGCCCAAAGGGCATCAAATGCACGAGCGTGTTCTTGGAGATGTTGGAGTTGGGGACGATGATGGTCTGCCCGCAGGCATCTTCGATGGTCGTGTGGCGCCAGGTGATGTCCTGGACCACGCCCGACACGCCGCCGACCTCGATATTGTCGCCAGGCTTGATGATGCCCATAAACGTAACCTGCATGCCGCCAATAAGGTTTGACAGCGTGTCCTGAAAGCCGAGCGAGATGGCGATGCCGCCGACGCCAAGAGCGGCGACGAGCGCGTTTGCGTTAATGCCAAAGCAGTTGTCGAGGATAAAGCTGCCGCCGATCATCCAGATGACGGCGCGTGCGATGTTGATGAAGATGCTCGATGCCGGAAGCGGGTTGTCGTCGCGATTGAGCAGGTGACGCAGGGTCTTGGATACGACCTTGGTGGCGACGGCGGTGCCTATCGCCAAGATGACGGCCCAGATGATGTTGTGGACCCACCGTTGCTCAAAGAAATGAAGAATCGGCTCAAACAATTCCATGTAGGGAAAACCTCCTAATGATCATTCAACCATGATACCCACCAAAAAGCCCGTCCGATCACATCGGACGGGCCGATAACTTGAGATGGGGCGGTCGCGGTGGCGTAAGCTGGGGCGCCGGCGAGCACGCCGGTAAGGAGTGCGGCGGTCAAGCAAGACGGGGAAGAGGTCTTCTCATGGCAGTTTCCTTAGTTCTTAACCAGTGGTCCCTGCTGACGCTGCATTATCGACATAATATGCGAAAACCGCCGCAAAGGTGTCTGTCCCTTTGCGGCGGTTTTGACGTTTGCGCAAATAAAACCTGCCAAAATAAACCTGTCCCTTTTTGGCAGGTTTTAGCTCAGCAGCATGCGGTCGTTGGCGAGCTCGCCGCCCGAGACCTCCTCGAACTTCTGCAGTAGGTCGGCGACGGTGAGCGACTTTTTCTCGTCGCCTGCCACATCGTAGATCACGTGGCCCTCGTGCATCATGATCAGACGGTTGCCCAGACGGATGGCGTCGTTCATGTTGTGTGTGACCATGAGTGTGGTCAAGTGGTTCTCGTCGACGATCTCCTCGGTCAGGTTGAGTACCTTCGATGCCGTCTTGGGGTCGAGGGCCGCCGTGTGCTCGTCGAGCAGCAGCAGGCGCGGCTTGGTGAGCGTGGCCATGAGCAAGGTGAGTGCCTGGCGCTGGCCGCCCGAGAGCAGACCGACCTTGGCGTTGAGGCGCGTGTCCAGACCGAGGTCCAGGCGCTTGAGCAGTTCAACGTACTCGTCCTTCTCGGCCTTGGTGACGCCCCACGAAAGACCGCGACGCTGGCCGCGGCGCTTGGCGAGGGCCAAGTTCTCGGCAATCTGCATGTCGGCTGCGGTGCCGCGCATGGGGTCCTGGAACACGCGGCCCAGGTACTTGGCGCGCTGCGACTCGCTCAGACGCGAGATGTCGGTGCCGTCGAGCTCGATAACGCCCGAATCGAGCGGATATACGCCGGCGATCATGTTGAGCAGCGTGGATTTGCCGGCGCCGTTACCGCCGATCACGGTTACAAAGTCGCCGTCGTTGAGGGTAAGGTCGACGCCGGTAAGAGCGCGCTTCTCGGTGACGGTGCCCTTGTTAAAGGTCTTCTTGACGTGTGAGAGCTTAAGCATCTACTTCATCCCCCTTCGTGTAGGAGCTGCGGAGCTTATAGCGCTCCCAAACCACGGGCACGCACAGGGCCACGGCGACGATTACGGCGGAGAGCAGCTTCATGTCGTTGGCGTCCATGCCCAACTGCAGCACGATGGCGCGGATAAGGAAGTACACCACGGAGCCAAAGACGGCGGAGGCAAGACGGACACTAAACTGAGTGAGACCGCCGGGCAGCAGGCGGCCGAGCACCTCGCCGATAACAATGGCAGCAAGACCGATAACGATGGCACCGGTGCCCATACCAATGTCGGCGTACTTCTGGCTCTGGCAGATGAGCGCGCCCGAAAGGCCGATGAGGGCGTTGGAGAGCACGAGGGCGATCATCTTGGTGGAGTTGGTGTTGACGCCCAGGGCGCGGATCATGTACTCGTTGTTGCCGGTGGCGCGTAGTGCCGAGCCGATCTCGGTGCCAAAGAACCAATACAGGATGGCAACGATAGCCACAGCGAGCAAGATGCCCAGGATGATGGCGACGGTGGACTGCGGCAGGCCCGTCATGTTGCTGACAGACGAGAAGATGGTGCCCTTGGCAAGGATGGGCGTATTGGATTTGCCCATGATGCGCAGGTTGATGGACCACAGGCTGATCTGGGTGAGGATTCCGGCGAGGATCGCGGGAATCTCAAAGACGGTGGTCAAAATGCCCGTGATGGCGCCCGCGATGGCACCGGCACACATGCCGGCCAAAACAGCGAGCAGCGGGTCGACATTATTATTGACGATGAGCACGGCGCAGACGCAGCCGCCGAGGGCAAAGCTGCCGTCGCAGGTCATATCGGGGATGTCGAGCAGGCGGAACGTGATAAACACGCCAAGCACCATAATGCCCCAGAGGACGCCCTGCGAAACGGCGCCCTGCAATGCAATAAGCATGCTTTATACCTCCTAGGATAGGGTGGACACGTGAGTCACCATGATAGCGGTAACAATGCATAAAAGAGCTGCGGCCGGATGTTTTGTCTCATCCGTAACAAGCAGGGCGAACGCCGGTCTTTGGCGTTCGCCCCTGTGGCTCACATATTGAATAACACGGCAACGGCACGAGTGCGTGCCCTAGACGCGCTACCGCGCATGGCGTTACTCGTCCAGAGCGGAAAGATCGATGCCCAGAGCCTCGGCCATCTCGTCGTTCTTGACGACAACCAGGTCCTTGCTCGAGAGATGCTTGATCGGCATATCCTCGGGCTTGGCCTCGCCCTTCAAAATCTTGACGGCCATCTCGCCCGCGGCGTAGCCCAGATCCTCGTAGTTGATGGAGAGGGTGAACAGGCCGCCAGCCATGCACATACCCTCCTCGCCGGTCACGTAGGGAAGCTTGTTCTCCTTGCAGATCTGGCCCACCTGCGAGGCGCCCGCGGCGATGGTGTTATCGGTGGGGGAGTACAGCGCGTCGACCTTGCCCACGGCAGATTCGACGACGGACTGGATCTCGTTGGAGCTCGAGACGGTGTAATCGGTGTAGTCCAGGCCCAGCTTGTCGAGTTCCTTCTTGGCGGCCTTGATCTGGACGTCGGAGTTGGACTCGGCGGTGCAGTAGAGCAAGCCGACCTTCTTAACGTCGGGCAGGACCTTCTGCATCATCTCGAGCTGCTCGGCGACCGGGGTGAGGTCGGAGGCGCCGGTGACGTTGGTGCCGGGCTTATCGTTGTCCTGGACCAGGCCCGAGGCGGCGTAGTCGGTGATGGCGCAGCCCACGATGGGGATATCGGCGGTGGCGCCAGCGGCGGCCTGCGCGGCGGGCGTAGCGATGGCATAGATCAGGTCGACGCCATCGCCCACGAACTTGTCGGCGATGGACTTACACGTGGACTGGTCATTCTGGGCGTTCTTCTGGTCGATTTTGACCTTAAGGCCGCTCTTCTTGATGGCCTTGACGAAGCCGTCGTTGGCGGCGTCGAGTGCGGAGTGCTCGGTGAGCTGCAGAATGCCGACGGTGTAGTCGGAACCGGCGGCAGCAGAGCCGGAACCAGAGTTGCCGCCGCATCCGGCGAGCGGAGCGAGCGCGAGCAGGCCGGCAGAGACCAGAAGGCTCCTGCGGCTGATGGTGATGTCCTTCATATCGTTACCCCCAGTATAGAAATGGCTGGAAACACTGCACTCAAACAAAGTGCAAGTGGAACTATAGTAGCGCTGATGTCCATTTTTACAACAGCCTGGCGGGTTTTTTAATACAGAATCGGATGGGCGGTACGGGTAGTCGAATGGGCGGCGGAGGGTCTTATGCGGCGGAGGAGGCGTCGTCCTCGTCCAGGGCGGCGAAGAGCTTCTTGCCGTCGAGCAGGCGCGTGCTGACGTTTCTCATACGGGCGATCTCGACGGTGCGCAGCGTATCGTCGGTGCCTCGGGCGTCGTAGACCGTTCCCAGCAGATACGAGATGCCATCGCGCTGCCTGATGGCAAAGGGACGGAGTGTCATCCGTGCTGCTTCGGTTTCGCCGCGTGTCGTGACGCTCGAAATATCAAAACTCACCGTGGTTCCGTGGTCGATGGCCTGCTCGACGAGCTCGCACGTGTCGATGCGCTTGATGGGCGTGCGTGTTGCCTTGGTAGCCTTGCTGCCTGCGCTTGGAGCGGGTTCGGGTGTATCGAGGTAGCCGCGAACGTCGGCGCTCGCCATGGCAACTAAGTGCTGCGCCATGCTCTTGCGGATAGCGATAGGCGTGGAGCGGTTGCGCATGACCATACCGTGGAGCCGGATGATCTCTTCATCGGTGAGCGGGCGGGTAAGAAGTTTGTAGCCCACGCCGCGTTTGTATTCAATTTCGTATCCGGCATGGCGAAGCGCGGAGATGGCGGTGTAGATGCTGCGCCGCGCCGCCGAGATGGGCATGCGGGCGGGGTCGTCGGGATGGGCGAGGCGCCGGATCAGCTCATCGGAAAGCATGGCCTTGTCTTCGCCGGTGTTTTCGCTCAAGAGCTGCAGGATACGAACGGCGCGATAGGCTGCCATCGAGGCGGCGCCCCTCGTCGTGGTGTCGTAGGTTTCAACAGCGGCTTCGGTCATGGTGCCCACGTCCTTTCCGTTTTGGGTGGCGACGGTATGGAGCCTAGGACGCGGGGCTTTCCCAGGGGCGCAGGGCGCTCTGGGCGGTCGGTAGTCGTCGGCAAACGGCGGGTCGAGTTTTCAACAGCCCTGCTCAACTGACCAAAAACTTGCCAAAAGCTTGACGGATGCTGTTGAAAAAAGCGTCTCTCGACCGATGTCGAGAGACGCTTGTGCGATGAGCGTTGGCGTGTGGCGACGCGAGCTAGCGTTCGACGATTAGAAGTCGGCGTTGCCCACGGTGCGCGGGTGCGGCAGGACGTCGCGGATGTTGCCCACGCCGGTCAGATACATGACCAAGCGCTCGAAGCCCAGACCGTAGCCGGCGTGCTTGCAGGAACCGTAGCGGCGCAGGTCAAGGTAGTACTTGTACTGCTCGGGATTCATACCCAGGTCCTTGATGCGGGCCTCGAGCAGATCCAGGCGCTCCTCGCGCTGGGAGCCACCGATGATCTCGCCGATGCCCGGCACCAGGCAGTCGGCGGCGGCGACGGTCTTGCCGTCCTCGTTCATGCGCATGTAGAACGCCTTGATCTCGGCCGGGTAGTCGGTCACGAAGGTCGGGCGCTTAAAGTGCTCCTCGGTCAGGAAACGCTCGTGCTCGGTTTGCAGGTCGATGCCCCAGCTCACGGGATAGTCAAACTTGTGACCGGCGGCGACGGCCTGCTCCAGGATCTCGACGGCCTCGGTGTAGGTAACGCGGGCAAAGTCGGAGTTGGCGACATGGTCCAGGCGCTCGACACCGTGTCCGGCCAGCTCAATGCCG
>CABUAL010000062.1 GCA_902489515.1 uncultured Collinsella sp.
CCCGTATCTATCTATATATAAGAACGGGCCGGCATCCGCCAGTCGCTTTTCTATTCTATGGTGGGCCGTCAGGGGTTCGAACCCTGGACCTTGGGATTAAAAGTCCCCTGCTCTGCCAGCTGAGCTAACGGCCCGCGGGTGGCATTGTACCACGGTCTGGAACTATTCCCAACTCCATTGGCCGTTCTGGAAAATCACAACTTCACGTCCATCAGGCGTAATGCCCGTAATATCGATGTCGTCCGTGCCGATCATAAAATCGACGTGCGTGCTCGAGACGTTAACACCATGCTCCAGGAGCTCCTCCTTGGACATGTCGTACCCACCCTCGATGCATTCGGGGAAACCGACACCTAGCGCGAGATGGCAGCTAGCGTTCTCGTCATAGAGCGTATCGTAGAACAGAACACCACTTTCGCGGATCGGCGTGTTCTTGGAAATGAGCGCGACCTCTCCCAGGTGAGCAGCGCCCTCGTCAGTATCGATGATACTTGCGAGCGTTGCCTTGCCCACGCGGGCGTCGTAGTCCACCACGCGGCCGCCCTCGAACTTAATCCAAAAATCGTCGACTTTATTGCCGTGGTGGATGAGCGGCATGGCCGAGTACACGATACCGTCGGCGCGCATGCGATCGGGCGAAGTGAAGACTTCCTCGGTGGGAATGTTGGGGAAGAAGGGGTGCCCATCGGGCGTCTTGCCCTTGCCGCCGGCCCACTCGTGACCCTTCGTCATGCCAATCGTCAGATCGGTTCCATTTGCCGCGGTGTAATGCAGGCAGTCGAAACGATTGCCGTTCAGGAAACGCAGGTTCTTTTCGAATGCGGCGTCATGGAGCTCCCAGTCGCTCTCTGGGTCCTGGCCATCGGCGCGAGCGGTGTGCAGAATCGCATTCCACAGCTTATAGATTGCAACCTCATCGGCGTCTCCCGGGAACACCTCGCGCGCCCAAGCCACGACCGGAGCGCCGGCGATGCACCACGGATTGATGTTGTAATCCAGTCCACGGCGGAAAACTTTGCACTGCGTGTTCTTTGCCTTAGAAGCTGCAGCGGGCTTAGCGGGATCGATGCCCTTAAGGGCGGCGGGGTCCGCACCCTCGATAAAGATAAAGCAGGCACCGTCCTGGGCCAGGGAATCCAGCTGCAGGCGCTTCCACTCGGGCGTCTGCTCAAAATAGCTTTTCTCGACATGCTCGTACGTGAGCCTCGTCACGGCATCATCGGCCCAGATGACCGTCACGTGGCCGGCGCCGGCAGCATAGGCCTCCGCGACCACCACGCGCGCAAACGGCACGCACTCAACCGGAGACTGAACGACGACTTCCTGGCCGGGCTTAACGTTTACGCCCTTGCGGACAACCAGGCGCGCATAGTTTTTAATCTTGGGCTCCAGGGACTTCATACCCTCCAGGGCCTCTTCGACCGTCAGGGCAGCTCGAATCATGTGCCACTCCATCTATCTATAGAACAGTAAAAAGGCGCGCCGCAAAAACGACGCGCCTTATATCTTAGCGATAAGTATGTATGCAAACGCTACTTCTTCTTGGAGTCCTTCTTGTCCTCCTCGGCAGCTGCGCGCTCGATAAGAGCGTTGAGCTTGTTCTCGGACATGCCCTCGGCCTGCGCGCGGTACATGTTGCGCAAGGGACGAATACGAGCGAAGTCGTAGATAAAGTCACCTAGGATGATGACATAGGACAAAACGATGCCGACCATCTGGACAGGGCTGGACACCATGCCAGCGGGAGCGAAGTAGAGCGAAGCCCAAATTGCCACGACGAGCACCATGCCAATGGCGAGCACAATCCACCAGATGCGACGGCGCTTGGTGTAGTCCTCGTCCTGCTTGAGGAGGATATTCGACACCGTATAGATGCGGTCCTCCTTGGCGCGCTGCTTAGCCTTGCGGGCGCGCTTCTCCTCTTTAGAGAGGCCCTCGAGGTTCTCGCCCTTCTCGAGCTCTTTGCGGCGTGCCTTAGACGAAGCCGGCACGACGCGAACGGAGCTCGCTGCTTGGCGGGCGGGCTTAGCAGATGCGGCAGACTTGCGCGCAACCCCGGTAACTTCGTGGGATTGCGTGCGCTTGTTCGTGGCGCTACGGGTACTCACTTATGCGTTCTCCTTCATGCTTGTGAACTGGGAGCCCGTGATGATCTGGAAGGCCTCGCGATAGCGCTCGGACGTGCCATCGATGACCTCGGCGGGCAGGTGCGGGGTCTCCCCCGTCATATCCCAGTTGGCCTTGAGCCAATTGCGGACGAATTGCTTGTCGTAGCTAGGCTGGATCTTGCCCTCCTCGTAGCTGGCAGCAGGCCAGAAACGGCTGGAGTCGGGCGTGAGGCACTCGTCGATCAGCGTGACCTTGCCATCGATGACACCAAACTCGAACTTGGTGTCGGCAATGATGATGCCACGGGTCGCGGCGTACTCGGCAGCGGCCTTGTAGATCTTGAGGGAAAGGTCACGAATCTGCGTGGCGATGTCCTCGCCCACGATCTCGCAGCAACGCTCGAACGAGATGTTCTCGTCGTGGTCACCGATCTCGGCCTTCGTGGACGGCGTGAACAACGGCTCGGGAAGCTTGGAAGCCTCGGTCAGGCCCTCAGGCAGCTGGATGCCGCAGACGGTGCCGTTCTCGTCGTAGGTCTTCTTGCCCGAACCGGTCAGATAGCCGCGGACGATGCACTCGATAGGAATCGTCTGGGCCTTCTTAACCAGCATGGCGCGGCCAGCGAGGTAGTCACGATACTCAGCAAACTCCTCGGGGAAATCCGCCGGGTCGATGGAAACGAGATGGTTGGGAACGATGTCGGCAAACTTATCGAACCAGAATGCCGAGATGCGATTGAGCACCTCTCCCTTAAACGGAATCTCGTCGGGAAGAATGAAGTCGAACGCAGAAATGCGGTCGGTGGCGACCATCAGCAGGTTTTCACCGGCATCGTAAATATCACGAACCTTGCCACGGGAATCCGGACGACGCTCCATCGTTGTCACGTGAGTCACTCCTTACCTAAATACGACAGAAATGCGGGTTCTTTCCCGCATGTTTTCGCAAACTCGGAGCGGCAGGGACGCGGCCCCTCCTTCACCGAATAGCGAAAAGCTAGTGCTCCATTGTAGTAGATGCCGCGTCCGCCGTGTGCTCGCGGGGCAGATGAATTGTAAAAGTCGTACCCTTTCCAAGCTCCGACTCCACGGATATGTAGCCATGGTGACGCTCGACGATCTGCTTGGTCACGGCGAGGCCGACGCCCAGGCCGCCAGCTTCGCGGGCGCGGCTGGCATCGGCGCGCCAAAACCGCCCGAAAATGCGCGACAGATCGTCCTTGGCAATACCGATGCCGGTATCAGAAACGGCAATGCTGACGTGCCTGCGGTCACTGAGCACCGACACCACGACCCAACCGCCCTCGGGGGTGTAGCGCATGGCGTTGCTCATGAGGTTGATAACACATTGCGTGATCATGTCGGGATCGGCCTCGACGACATCGTCGTGCCCTTGGGTTTCATCTGCAAAGCGAAGACGAAGGTCACGGTCGGCAAACAGACGCTCCTGGCCGTTCACAATCGATCGCACGAACGGAACCATGTCCACCGGTTCTAGATTGAGCGGAGCCGTGCTGTTTTCCATACGCGATAGGTCGAGCATCTGCTGCACCAGACGAGCCAGGCGACGCGTCTCGGAAGCAACGGTCTCCAAATGCTCATCGTCGGTGGGATACACGCCATCCTGCATGGCCTCGACCGTTGCGAGCATGGCCATAAGCGGCGTGCGAAGCTCGTGTGCAACGTCTGAGGTCAGGCGCTTCTCGTGTTTCATATCCTTCTCGAGCGAGGTGGCCATCTCATCGAAGGTCTCACCCAGCTGATCGATCTCGTCATCACCGCGCAGCCCCGTGCGAGCCGACAGGTCGCCGTCACGGATTTGCTTTGCGGTACTGGTGATGCGATGAATCGGTTTGGTGAGCATGCGCGACACGAGCGATCCGATAACGACCGAAATGCAGATTGCAACAACCGCGGCGAGGGCCATGGCGTTAAAGGTCTTCTCCCTAAACGCAGAGTCCGCCTTGGTGAGCAGAGCGTCGGAGCCGATGGCCCACAGCTTTACCTGTCCGACA
This sequence comes from uncultured Collinsella sp., assembly GCA_902489515.1. Classification (GTDB taxonomy): domain Bacteria; phylum Actinomycetota; class Coriobacteriia; order Coriobacteriales; family Coriobacteriaceae; genus Collinsella. The sequence goes on from CABUAL010000062.1 coordinate 4,124, forward strand.
TGCTCGCCGGAAGACGTTACAATCTCGACGTTAGCAACGCTATCGGAGTCGGTTGGAGCAGACGAGACCGGGCTATGCGATGCCCTCTTGCCGCTCGTGTCGTCGGTCGTAGCCTGGTTTTCGCGTACATCGGCGGTGGCGCTTGCCGAGGGCCAGGAATCGTCATAAACGATCACACCCTTTTTATTGACGACCTGCATGCCCAGATCGTCGGAAACCAAACTCGACGTTGCGACCGTGCGCAGTTCTCCCGCGGTCCAAGAGCCGTTTTCCTCATATGAGGTCGCCAACTTCTCGGCAGCGGAATTTGCGATTTCGACGATATTGGAGCGTGTGTAATCCGAAAAGACCGTGCCCCACACAACAGAGACAACGCCCACCAGCACCAATACCGTCATGAGCGATGTCAGAGCAAAAGCAAGTGCCATGCGCGAGGGATAACTCATCGTTGGCCGTGAATCGGAACGAGGCGTGTTCCAACTAGCCTTGGAACCCGCCTCGCTCTCCTGCTTGTGCTTTTGTCCGATTTCAAAGCGCGCAGGTGTCATATGTGATTTCCCTATTTCTCGTCCGACTTATCGGTCTTGGCCGGAGCCTCGAAGCGATAGCCGACACCATGGACGGTGTAGAGCCACTTGGGCTTCTTGGGATCATCGCCCAGCTTGGCGCGAAGATTCTTCACGTGGCTATCGATGGTGCGCTCATAGCCCTCAAAGTCATACCCGAGCACTTTCTCGACCAGCTCCATGCGGTTATACACACGGCCGGGATGGCGGGCAAGCGTGGTGAGCAGCTTGAACTCGGAAGCCGTCAGATCGACTTCCTTGCCCTCGACCAAGATCTTGTGGCCCGAGATATCGATGACCAGATCGCCGAAGTCGAGTACCTCGACGGCGGGCTCGTCGGCCTGATGGGCACGGCGGAACAGAGCGCGAACGCGGGCGACGAGCTCGCGCGGCGAGAACGGCTTAATCAGATAGTCGTCGGCGCCGAGCTCAAGACCGATAATACGGTCCTCGATCTCGCCCTTAGCCGTCAGCATGATGATGGGGACATCCGAGGTATCGCGAATGGTGCGGCAAACGCGCTCGCCGGGGATCTTGGGGAGCATAAGGTCGAGCACGACCAGGTCGAACTGATGCTTCTCGAACTCCTCGATCGCGGACTGGCCATCGCCGACGCCCACAACCCAGTAGCCTTCGCGCTCGAGATAGGCAGCGACGGCGTCACGGATTGCCTTCTCATCCTCGACCAGCAGAATCTTTTTTGCATCTGAAGCCATAACACGGCCCCCCTGTCTCAATTAGCTAAGAACAAGCCCATTTTAACGCACCTGAGCCCGCCAGATGCCGCTATGACGCGGCAGCTCGGCGGGCGGTACTCACAATTACAACGCGTTTATTCCCCTGTTGGCGCCTTTTTAACCCCTCTAAGCTTAAAGAGAGAATAGGCGTGCAGTGACCGTCTCTGGTATACCCTGGCTGTTGCGCACCGTGGCGTACGTAAGGAATGAGTCCGATTTTCCCGCCGTAGCTGGATAATCGCCATACTCCAAAGCGCGGTCGGGCGACAGCAGCGAGCCATAGGTCTTGGCAGAGGTGTCGATCAGGAAATGCGACGCCTGTACCTTAACAAGGTATTTATTCTTCTTGCCAGCCGCACATGCGAGCGGCTCGCGTGACAGGAAGAGGTACGGCCCTCCCTCATTACCGATATACGTGCCCATATTGCCCAGGCTGCCCACGCCACTATAGGCCGCCTCGATAGAAAACACGAAGGTATCGCCCATATATACGGCCTCGAAAGGCGAAACTGACGAAGGGAGGACCAACTGGGCACGCTTGGTGTTGTTGCCGTCGGTCAGATCGATTGCCGTTATGCCGTAGTAGACGCCCTCGTCGTTGCGGACACGCGGCGAGATGGTCAAAATGCCGTCGCTCGCGCGCGGGGCCGATGCAAAGCGGCCCGTCGATTTCCAAATTACCTCGGCCTTGGATTCATCAAGCGAGCGACGATAGCAAAACGAATCACTACTCGTTTTATTGCCGCCTGCCGAAGGCATTTTATACCAGATGACCGATGACCCGAACGCCGTAAACAGGGGCGGATCATAGTCCTTGCCACCTCGATCGAGCTCAACCACGTCGCCAGAGAGCGAAGCGCCCGACAGATTTTGAGCGTAGAGCTTCCACGATGAATTGGCAAAGTTCATCTCAACCCACGCGAATACGCCGTCGCCGGCACGGACATCGTAGAATGCATATCCCGTGCCCTCGATAGGATCCTCGATTAATGTGGTAAGCGAGCCATCACCCAGGTTGAGCACACCGAGTGTGTTGGCGTGCAGCGCCGATGCGGGCGCCATCATCGCCGCGGCGTAATCGCCGTCGCAGTAGTACAGCAGCGTACCCAGAGGCAGCGTCCACGACGCCGCCGGCTCAAGATCGATGTCGACTGCCTCGTACTCATCCGTAATCGAGATGATCTTGGAATCGTCCTTGATAACCTGCGGCTCGCCGGCGGCATCATCGCTGGTGCCCGTTTTTTTCGAGCATCCGGCAAGCACCGTGGCAGCGCCCGCGGCAGCCCCACCGAGTACAAAGCCGCGACGCGATATTCCGTTCTTGATGTGATCGGCGATACCCATTAGGCGATCTCGGTGCGAGCGGCCTCGATAGCGCGTGTAAGCTGGTCGGCGCAGGAGGTCTTTTTCATACCGCAGGTATTACCGGCGAGAACCTCGATTACGCGATCGGCAGGAGCGCCCTCGACCAGCTTGGAGATAGCCTTGAGATTGCCGTCGCAGCCGCCGGTAAACTCAACGCCCATCACCTTGTTGCCGTCATCGGAAAGATCAAGGTGAATATTGCGAGCACACACGCCCTGAGGCTTGTAATCAAACGAAATCATGCGATCCCCTCTCAGAATGTTATTCGAGACGACTATTATCCCCGTCTTTCCCTAAATGCAACGAGGCGCTTTGCCGGCAACACACATTACCAGCAAAGCGCCCTAAAAAGCTAACGTTATGCCCGAACCTACTCGAAGCTCAGCTGCTCCAGACGATCAAAGACCGTGTCGATACGGGTGAGGAAGTCCCATGGATCAAAGATCTCGTCGAGCTTCTCCTGGCTGACGGTGCAGCGCGGGTCGGCCTCGAGACGCTCCTTAAAGGTGGGGCCGGAGACACAATCCTGTACCTCGTGCCAGGTTGCCATGGCGTTCTCCTGCACAATGGCGTACGCGTCCTCGCGGGTGATGCCCGTATCGACGAGGGCGAGCAGCACCTTGGAGGAGAAGATGAGGCCGCGGGTCTTATTGAGGTTGGCCATCATGCGGGCAGGGTACAGCTGCAGGCCGTCGATAACGCGGATGAGGCACTGGAACATGTGGTCGAGGGCGATGAAGCTATCGGCCTGGGCGACGCGCTCGGCAGAGGAGTGCGAAATGTCACGCTCGTGCCACAGGGCGACGTTATCGAAGGCAACCTGGGCGTTGGACTTCACGACGCGCGACAGACCGCAGACTTTCTCCATGGTGATGGGGTTGCGCTTGTGCGGCATGGCGGAGCTGCCCTTTTGACCCTTACGGAACGGTTCCTCGGCCTCGAGTGTATCGGTCTTCTGCAGATTGCGAACCTCGGTAGCAATGCGCTCACAGGTGGCCGCGGTGGTGGCGAGAACGCCGGCGAGGTAGGCGTGATGATCGCGGCTAATAACCTGCGTGGACAACGGGTCGTGAACCAGGCCCAGGTGCTCGCAGACGTACTCCTCGACGAACGGCTCGATGGAGCTGTACGTGCCGACAGCGCCCGAGATAGCACCGAAGGCAACGTTCTTGCGGGCGTCCTCAAGACGATCCAGATCGCGCTTGAGCTCCCAGGCCCAAGAGCCAAACTTCATGCCAAAGGTCATCGGCTCGGCATGGATGCCATGAGTACGGCCGGCGCAGAGCGTGTTGCGCTCCTCGAAGGCACGACGCTTGCAGATCTCGCCGAGTTTCTTGACGTCCTCGATGATCAGGTCGCAGGCCTGGGTGAGCTGGTAGCACAGGGCCGTGTCGCCCAGATCGGAGCTGGTCATGCCATAGTGAACCCAGCGGCTGGGCTTGGGGTCGCCCTCGGGAACATCGGCATCGATGTACTCCTTCATGTTGGTCAGGAAGGCAATGACGTCGTGGCGCGTGACTTCCTCGATCTCATCGACCTTCGCCTTCTCAAAGTTGGCATGGTCGCGGATCCACTGGGCCTCGTCTTTGGAAATACCGATCTTACCGAGCTCCGCCTGGGCCTCGCAGGCCAGAACCTCGATTTCCTGCCAAATGGCGTACTTGTTCTCGAGGGAGAAGATGTGTCCCATCTCCGGGCGGGTATAGCGATCGATCATAGCGGCTCCTTTTTGGTTATTGGCACGTTGGTCGTAACCCATCCATTGTACCGTGCGCAGGTGCAAGTATGGGCAGCAGGCATTAACCTAACATTTTGGAATTGGAGCGAGCAACGGGACGTCCGCGTATTTGCTTCGCAAATCCGCACCGGCTTCAGGCGCCAGGTAGAAGATGGTAAGAAAAGAAA
>CABUAL010000063.1 GCA_902489515.1 uncultured Collinsella sp.
GCTCCGGGCCGTGTGCTGCGCGACGCCGGCGTCACCAAGGAGCGCATCGAGCAGGTCTACGAGGAGCTGCGCGGCGATGACCGCGTGACGTCCGCCGAGGACAAGACCCAGTTTGAGGCGCTGGAACAGTACGGCCGCAATATCTGCGACCTTGCCCGCGCCGGCAAGCTCGACCCGGTCATTGGCCGTACCGACGAGATCCGTCGCACCATTCAGGTCCTGTCCCGCCGCACCAAGAACAACCCCGTGCTCATCGGCGAGCCGGGTGTCGGCAAGACGGCCATCGTCGAGGGCATCGCCCAGCGTATCGTGGCCGGCGACGTGCCGAGTACCCTGCGCGACCGCGACCTTATCGAGCTCGACATGAGCGCGCTGGTCGCCGGCGCTAAGTACCGCGGCGAGTTCGAGGACCGCTTGAAGGCTGTGCTCAAGGAGGTACAGAAGTCCGAAGGCAAGGTCATCCTGTTCATCGATGAGCTCCACACCATCGTGGGCGCTGGTGCCACCGAGGGCTCCATGGACGCCGGCAACATCCTCAAGCCGGCGCTTGCCCGTGGCGACTTGCACGCGATCGGCGCGACCACGCTCGACGAGTATCGCAAGTACATCGAGAAGGACGCGGCGCTCGCCCGTCGTTTCCAGACCGTTATGGTGAGCGAGCCTACCGTCGAGGACACCATCTCGATCCTGCGTGGCCTCAAGGAGAAGTACGAGATCTTCCACGGTGTGCACATCACCGATAGCGCGCTCGTGGCCGCTGCTGACCTCTCCGATCGCTATATCGCCGACCGCTTTCTGCCCGACAAGGCCATCGACCTGGTCGATGAGGCCGCAAGCCGCCTGCGCATGGAACTCGACAGCATGCCGGTCGAGATCGACGCCACCACGCGTCAGCTCACCCAGCTGCAGATCGAGGAGCAGGCGCTCATGAAGGAGACCGACGACGCCTCCAAGGAGCGTCTGGAGGCCCTGCGCCAAGAGATCGCCGAGGTCCAAGAAAAGCTCAACGTGCAAAAGGCCGGCTGGCTCAACCAGAAGAACGCCATCGACCACGTGCAGGAGCTTAAGGGGCAGCTCGACGAGGCCAGAAGCGAAGAGGAGCGCGCGACGCGCAACGGCGACCTGGGCCGTGCGTCCGAGCTGCGCTACTCCGTGATTCCGGGTCTGCAGCAGCAGATTCAGGATTCCGAGGCTGCGCTCGAGGCACAAAAGCAGCAGGACGGCGAGGGCCTCAACGAGCAGGTGACCTCCGACGAGATCGCCGAGGTCGTGAGCGCCTGGACCGGCGTGCCCGTGTCCAAGATGATGCAGGGCGAGCTCGACAAGCTCAAGGGCCTGGAGGGCGAGCTGCATAAGCGCGTCATCGGTCAGGACGAGGCCGTCTCCGCCGTTGCCGCGGCCGTGCGCCGCAGCCGTGCGGGTCTCTCCGATCCGGACAAGCCCATCGGCAGCTTCTTCTTCCTGGGCCCCACCGGTGTAGGCAAGACCGAGCTCGCCAAGGCGCTGGCCGAGTGCCTGTTCGATGACGAGCGCGCACTCGTGCGTATCGACATGTCCGAATACATGGAGAAGTTCAGCGTCCAGCGTCTGATCGGTGCGCCCCCGGGATACGTGGGCTACGACGAGGGCGGCCAGCTCACCGAGGCCGTGCGCCGTCGCCCGTACTCCGTAATCTTGCTCGACGAGATGGAGAAGGCTCATCCTGATGTCTTCAACGTGCTGTTGCAGGTGCTCGACGACGGCCGTCTGACCGATGGCCAGGGTCGTCAGGTGTCCTTCAAGAACACGATCATCATCATGACGTCTAACGTGGGTTCCAAGGCTATCGCCGAGCTTTCCGGCAAGGACGAGGAGGAGATGCGCCATCAGGTCGACGCGGCCATGGCTCAGACCTTCCGCCCCGAGTTCCTCAACCGTATCGACGATATCGTGGTGTTCCATCCGCTCGGTATGGCGCAGATCGAGAAGATCGTCGACATCCAGCTCGCCGACGTCCGCGCGCGTCTGGCCAAGGAGCGCATGACGCTTGCCATCACCCCGGCGGCCAAGCAGATGCTCGCCGTGGGCGGCCTGGACCCGGTCTTTGGCGCCCGTCCGCTCAAGCGTCTGGTTCAGCGCGAGGTCGTGGATGCCATCGCCGCCGCTATCATCGACGGCACGGTGCGCGAGGGCGATCAGGTGACGGTCGATGTCGACAAGGACGGCGGCTTTACCGTCGTGTGCGATAACACGCCGGCGGCCACCTACGAGGTCCCCGATGCCGAGTAGATTTTTGGGACATGCCTTAAAATCTGCCAGCCGTTTCTAAACGCCAAGGGCGGCGGATCCAATTGGGTCCGCCGCCCTTTTTCGTGCGACAATCGATGTTGTTGAACGGATGCGATGCAAGGAGATATGCAGATGAAAGACGAGATCAAGACAAGCGCGCCGGCGACCGATGCCGCACCCGCCGCACCCAAGCCTGCGCCTAAGCCGGCGCCCAAGCCGCGCGACCCCTACATCCGTGCCGAGAACGAGGACGACGACGGCTACGATCCCTACAGCGATCGCCGCCCCGAGCGTGAGCCCATGTTCGAAGCCGACCCCTGGCGCTGAGTGCCACCCAAAAGGCCACCAATAAGTTGCGGTGAAATAGGGACTATTTTGCGGTTTGACCAGCAAAAACAATCCCTATTTCACCGCAACTGCGTTAGGGATTTTTCTGCAGGGGGAGGGTAGTCAAAAAAGCCCCGTCCCAAATTGACTGCCAAATTGGCTGCTCGGGGAGTCGCATTCGAGCTCGGTTGTTCTCTTAGCCACTCGATATCCTTCGGAGCAATAATAGTGAAAAACTTGCTTAAGTGTTAATCAAGCTACACACAATCTTGCTCTCTAATTAATCAAGAATCAGTATAATTTTGATTAGCTAGAGAGCAAGATTGGAGAATCATGGCATTCAACGACTTGATCGCCCAGAAAATAAAGGACTTTGAACAGCAGGGGGTTCCGCAGGTCTTTGAGCGAGACCTTGATCTGGGAAACCCACAGGAGCCAAAGCGCGACAACATCGTAAATGTGGTTGTGGGGGCCCGCCGTTGTGGAAAGACGTATCGCCTGTATCAGGAGATGCAGCGGCTTCAGGGCCGGGGCGTCGAGCTTGACCGGATGCTTTACTTTAATTTTGAGGACGAGCGCTTGCGCCCGTATGAGTCATCGCTGCTGGCGGACGTGCTCGACACGTTCTATGCGCTGTATCCTGCTGCTCGAACCGAGGGCGCTTACATTTTCTTTGACGAGATCCAGGAAATTCCCGAATGGGGTGCGTTTCTGCGGCGTGTAGTCGATACGGAGAAAGCGACCGTCTATGTGACGGGATCTTCTTCCAAGATGCTGTCCTCAGAGCTTAAGAGCGAGTTCAGGGGTCGTTCTCTTATACGGGAGCTTTTTCCGTTGAGTTTTTCGGAATACGTTCGGTATAAGACGGGGAGCGTTTTCGAGCCAGATGCGACCTTTTCCCCAAGCGATGCAGCGCTGCTTCGACATCATCTGATCGGATATCTTGAACGAGGGGGATTCATCGCGACGCTTGAGCAGACGCCCGCAGACGCGATTCAGCTGCTACAGGAATATGCTTCGCGAACGGTCGCTATGGACGTCATTGAGCGTTACGACGTCAAGAACCCTCGCCTGGCATCGCTGTTCTTGACGCGGTGTATGGCATCTTCGGGACGAGAGCTGTCAGTGAACAAAGTGTACAACGAGTTCAAGAGCAGACAGATACCCGTCAGTCGTAATTCGCTCAGCGATTTACTTGAGTATTATGAGGATGCCTACCTGTTATTTTCTGTGCCGGAGTTCACGCGTTCATTGGCAAATAACATGCGGTCTGCGTCTAAGGTCTACGCTGTCGACCCTGCGATGTTTGGAGCATTCTCTCCCGCATCAGCATTGGACCAGGGCCAGAGGCTCGAGACCGCAGTGTTCAATGCGCTAAGAAGAAGGACTCCCGCGGTGAGGACCGGCTCGGTCTGCCGCCTGCTGATCAAAGAGAAGAGCAAAAGCCATGAGGTGGACTTTGTGGCTGGGGACGCACTTCTCATGCGGGCTTATAGCCTGATTCAGGTGAGTGTGGATATGGCAAGTGAGAAAACGCGCGAGCGCGAAATTGCCGCGCTTGATGCCTCGATGGCCCAGTTCGATCTTGGCGAGTCGGCAATCGTTACCATGGATGAGCAGGCCGATATTCCATGCGAGCACGGTGCGGTACACGTTGTGCCCGCATGGAAGTGGCTCCTTGCCTAATCATCTACGGATCTGTGGGGCCAGGACCTCCTGGCCCCTTTATCACGGTTGGGGAGCACCATGATGCGCCCGGCTAGTCTTGGGCTTTGATGCTCGGCATCAGAATCTGGGCGAGGTAGTCGCATTCGAGCTTGGTGGCGGCGTCGGCCTTGCCGTCTTTGCCGACCAGCACGTTCTTGATCTGGCTATAGGTGTAGCGGTTGCCGGTCGTGAGCTCGACAAGCTCAATCGCCGTATCCATGGGGTAGGTCGACACGGGGTCTTGCGTCCGTCCGTTGATGGTCTGGGGCACCACGTACGGATAGACGGGGCCGCTGGCGTAGACGGTGTAGCCGTTGCCGAGGTTTGCCGCACCCAAAACCGCGTCGCCCTCATCGGGCGTAAAGCTCTCGCCCTCGCGCACCGCGACGAGCGTCACGAGCGGTGTGTTGGTGTCGCCGTCCAGATAAATGCACAGCGTGCTGCCGTTTTGCCAAGTCGCGACTTTGCCGTACCACTCAACGGGAATATCGAGCTGATACAGGTCCGTTGCCTTATGTCGAGCATCGGCGTCGCGGGCCGCCTGTGCCTCGCGGGAGCTCACGGCGTTGACGGCGGCGTCACGGCGCGCGGTTGCCGCCTGCTGGAGCACCTTTGCGACCGCGGCGGAGTTCACCCCGCCTTCCGCGGCATACTTGGCGGCGGCATCGATCTGGTCGTCAGTCACCGTGTCGGCCGAAGGCACCTTGAGCTTAAAGGTGGCCTGGGCACTCAAATCCTGCCCATCGCTCTTAATGGTGACCTGCGCCTTGGTGGTCGGGACAGTGTAGATGGTACCGTCGGCTGCGATGGGGGACCCAGCGATGGAGAGCGTATAGTCGCCGGGCAGCAGCTTAATGCCGCGACCGTGTTCGTCAACGTAGAGCGTTTCGCTCACGGAAGAACCGTCGGAATCCTGGCCGCTCACCTGCACGGGAATCTTGGAACCAGTTGAGCAGTCGAGCCCTGCGGCATGCACGCCAATCTGCACCGACATCATCGTGTGTGCACTGGCGGCGACAGCGGCAGCCTGCTCTTGCTGATATCCGTTCCAGGCAGCATAGCCTGCGCCGCCGGCGACGAGCGCGACGGCCACAACGCCGGCAACCATCAGGTTGCGACGCTTGGGCGGCATCTTACGATGACGAACCTCGGCTTCGCGTGCCGAAGGAACGGACGGTAGGGGAATATCGCCCATGGCGATGGTCTCGTCCACGGCAGGCGCGGAGCCCAGGCCGGGAAGCTCGCGGGTCAGCGAATCTTCGGCCGGCAAGCTGTCGAGCAAGATGGTTTCCTCGCTCGTGTCGGATTCGGGCTGGTCGTCGGCCTCGCATTCGGATTCCTCGTGCCCCGCCTCGTCCTCGGTGGGCGCGGCGCCATCGTCTTTTGCATCCTGATCATCGGGCTGCGCCTCGATTTCCGGCTCATCCCGCACATCAACGCTCGAATCGTCAAACGCAATCTCGGCCAGTGCGATCTGGTCTAGGCTCTCCAGGGCCTCGGCACACGCTTCTGCATCTTGGGCCGCATCCTCTTGGCCCATCGTCTCATCTTTCATATATCCCCCAAGCTCAATATCGGCTCAACACTGTACCCAAAAATGGAGCCATATAAAGCGCGTATGAAATATAAGATTTGATTTAACCTGAGCGCATCGTTCGGCCGCATCCTCGCGGCAGCAAAAGGCCCCCGGAACGCGAACGAATCACATTCCGGGGGCTCTGCAATGCGTTGAGTTGCGCGGAGCCGGCTATGCTGCTTCGCGCTCAAGCGATGTCTGCGCCAGGCACGTTACTCGGCGTGCGCGTAATCAACCTTGGCGCGGCGAGCGGTGGCCTTCTCCCAGTCGCTGGTGCCCTCAAAGACATCCTGCTTGTAGGGATTGCGGCCGAACTTCTTGGCGCGGTAGGCGATGTAGATGATCGCGGCGACGTTGGCGATCAGCGCAGCGATCGAGACCGCGGTAGCGGCGCCGGGGGTCGAGCGTGGAGTGGGTTACAAAGATGGACTCCTCCTGGAAGTACGGGAACACCTGGGCAAACATGCACCAAATGGCCAGCGTAAAGGCGCGGTTCTGGATCCAGCCGCCCTTGTTCCAGATAAAGGCGGCGACGGTGGGCGCCAGCAGCAGCGCAAAGCCGCAGAACCAGGAGTGGGTGGGCAGGCAGTTGTAGGTGTAGCAGAAGTTCCAGATATCGTAGGCGATGATGTAGACCCAGGTCATGTCGGGCCATAGCATGTCGGTCTGATCCTCGGAGGCGTAGACGCTCCACCAACCGGTCATGCAGAAGATGTTGATGATACCGGCGATGCCGTTGAACACGTTGTTCCAGCCGGCCAGCTGCGTGGCACCTTCGGAGGTGACCCAGGTGGACTCGCCCAGGACAAAGAAGTGATAGGCGCTCTCGAAGTCGGACACGACGGCGATCAAGATGTTGATGGCGACGATCACAAACGGCCATGCGCGGAACCAATGCGCCTTGCCGATCTTTCCCCACTGGTACTTAATGGCGATGAAGCCCCAGCAACCGGCCAGCGCCGCGTATACCTTGGCGTAGTGGAACCAGCTGTTCTGGTACACATGGGTGGGGTTGGTGAGCGCCCACTCGGCGCCCTGTGAGACGCCGATGGCGATAGCGACGCAGTAGATGGTCATGGCCAGCGGAGCCACGCCAAAGATGATTGCCGCGCCCAGCTTGGTGCGGCGGCCGACCTCGTTGAGCACGATCAGGCCAATAAAGACCATGGCCCAGCCGGCCCAGTGGATAAGGGCATCGCTACCCCAAACATCGAACAGCATGCTGCTCTCCTTTCACACGCCCGCGGCCCCTCTTCTGATCGCGGGCAGTTTGGCCAAATGTCGTCAGTTCTGGGTCATGCGCTCCGGATACTTGGCGGTATAGCCCTCGATGTGGAGTGTCGAGGCGATGATTTCCTTGACCGTCTCGTCGGGCACATCGGGGTGCGTGCGGATATACATCAACAACCCCATGATGAGGGTGTAGAACGTTTCGTAGACATGGTCGATGCGCAGCTCGTGATGGGCGACAAAATCCACCACGGTGGTGTCGCAGATGTACTGAGCCACGCGCTGAACCACGTTGTGCAGAAAGCCGCCGTAGAGCGCGCCGCTGCTTGAGGTGAGTGTACTCGGCAGCTCGTGACCGCTGGCGACCAGACGCTTAAAGAGCGGGGCGACGGTGTCGAGCGCGCCCTCGATATCGCCGACGGTGCGGTTGGCATTCCACTGCTCGAGCTCGGAGATGAAACCGTCGATCGCCTCGTCCATAACAGCGGTGACAGCGGCGTCCATGTCGGCGAAGTAGTGGTAGAAGAGCGAGCGCGTGCAGCCGGCTCGTTTGGTCACGGCCGATACCGATAGATGCGACACGCCCAGCTCAGAGCTTACGGTGCGCACGGCGGCGAGGATCTCGCGACGGCGTTCGTCGCCCGTCAAGCGCTTTGCCGCGCTATCGGATGCGGGGACGGCATCGACTACAGAGGTATCTGCTGTGTTGTTGCCCATGTTTTGCCGCCTTTCATCCTCTTTTGCCTGATCGTTCGCCTAACAGTCTTGAATATTGTTGACGGTTCGTCAATACTGTTTTTGACACAATGTCAACAATAACGGGTGAACGGCGTGGGGGCATGTCGAGCCCGTAAAAAGAGGGGCGCTGCGTGCCTGCCAGGCTGCGGCAAGAGAAGGGACGACTATGATTCTCAACGGACCGGGGATTAGCTACACCGAGCCCGATATCGGTGCGGAGTTTGTGCCGCCGCTGCCGGAGCATCCGCGCGAGGCCATCGTCAAGCTGTGCGAGCGCTGCACTAACCGCCTGCTGCATCGCGACGAGCTGCTGGGCTACGAGTACTGGTCGTTTGCCGAGGCCGCGACTGACGAGCAGGCCGAGGTACTCTGCAAGATGAAGATGCGCCGTCCCTACACGCTGCCCGAGATGGTCAAGCTCACCGGCATGCCCGAGGCCCAGATCGAGAAGATGCTCGACGATATGAGCTACACGGGCCTGCTCGAGTACAACTGGGAAAATCCCGAGCGCGCCAAGCAATGGGTGCTGCCCATGCTGGTGCCGGGTTCCGCCGAGTTCCTCAACATGCGCGTGAGCCAGCTCGAGGAGCATCCGGTCTATGCTAAGTTCTTTGAGCAGGCGTCTAAGGGACCGCTGTCCAAGGCCACGCCGATGGTGCCGCCCGGTGGTGCCGGCATCGGCATGCATGTCATTCCGGTCGAGAAGGCCATCGATGCCGCGAGCACGTCGGTGCCGATCGAGCATATCGAGCACTGGCTCGACAAATACGAGGGTAAGTATGCCGCTAGCACCTGCAGCTGCCGCGCAAGCCTTGGTGAT
>CABUAL010000064.1 GCA_902489515.1 uncultured Collinsella sp.
CTCGGCCTCACGCGCGGCCTCGGCAGCCGCCTCGCGCGCCTTCTCGGCAACAAACGCCGCTGCCGAGGTATCGAGCTGCACCGTTGCGTGCGTGCGGACGGGCGCGGCGACCTCGCCGGCATGCATCACGATGACGCCGCAAGTGCTCGTCTTAACGAACTCGACCATCTTGGGATCGGTGAAGCCGGTCACGTCGTTGACGATCGAGGCGCCGCAGCGCACGGCCGCCTTGGCAACCGCCACATGACGCGTGTCGATCGAGACGATGGCGCCCTCCTTGGCCGGGGTAAAGCCGGGGCGCGTGGACTCGCCGCCCACGTCGATGATGTCGGCGCCGGCGTCGAGCATCGCCAGGCCGTACTCGATGGCGGCATCGGGGTCGAAGTGCTCCCCGCCATCGCTAAACGAATCGGGCGTCACGTTGAGGACGCCCATGATGCGCGGACGGTCAAAGCTGAGCTCGTACTTTCCGCACCGCCATGTCTTGCTGTCGTTCGCCATGAACATCCTCCTAAAATGCCCACGCCGCCGAGCCTGGGGAGCTGGCGGCGGGGTCGCTTTGCACTCAGTCTTTCTATTGTATCCGCGCGCGCGGGCTAGAACGCAAACGCGGCCGCGATGTCGCAAGAAATCAGCAGGTCGGCATTTGCATCCTGATCGGTGGGAGCAAGGTTGCATATGGCCAGCGTATCGCCGGTAAAGTAACGCGTAAGGCCCGCCGCCGGATACACCACGAGCGAGGTCCCACCCACAATGAGGGCATCGGCCGCGGCGATGGCGGCAACGGCACCGGTCAGCACATGCTCATCGAGCGGCTCCTCGTAGAGCACCACATCGGGCTTGATGCGCCCGCCGCACGCAGGACACACAGGCACGCCCGCGGCGTCCTCGTGCTCGCGCGAGCAAATCCACTCGGCGCTATAGACCGCGCCGCACGACTGGCAAATGTTGCGATGGACCGATCCGTGCAGCTCGAACACGCGCTGCGAGCCGGCCGCCTGGTGCAGACCGTCGATATTTTGCGTCACCACGGCGTCGAGCTTGCCGGCGCGCTCCAGCTCGGCCAGCTTGGTGTGGCAGCGGTTAGGCTTAGCGTTAAGCGCGATCATCTTGGTGCGGTAAAAGTCGAAGAACTCCGCAGGATGTGCCTCGTAAAAGCTATGCGACAGCATGGTCTCGGGCGGATAGGCAAACTGCTGGTGATACAGGCCGTCCACGCTGCGGAAATCGGGGATGCCACTTGCCGTGGAAACACCAGCGCCGCCAAAGAAGACCACGCGCTTGTGGGTGTCAAACAGATCCGCCAGCGCGGCGGAGGCCTGCCTGGGGTCCGATATTGCCTGCGTCATATGAGTCCTCCGTCCTTGTTAGTCGGGCAGCGTTGAGCGACGTCCCAGCATGCGGCCTTTAAGTCAGCATGCACGGAGCCCACCCCGCCCCTGTTGCGCTAATCTTAAGCCTGCCAACCCCGTCGAAAGGACACCATGCCTCAGACTTACACTTTCGCCTCGTGGAACGTCAACGGCCTGCGCGCCGTGCTCAAAAAGGACCCGAGCTTTATCCAGATCGCGCAAGAACTCGACGTCGATATCCTGGCGCTGCAGGAGACCAAGCTGCAGGAGGGCCAGGTCGATATCGACCTGCCCGGCTATCACCAAACCTGGAGCTACGCCGAGCGCAAAGGCTATTCGGGCACCGCGGTCTTTAGCCGCCAGGAGCCGCTACGCGTGCTGCGCGCCGACGCGCTGCTGCCCTACGCCGGCGAGGGCGAGGCCGCCGAGCTCGTTGCCCAAGCCGCAACCGAGGGCCGCGTCTGTGCGCTCGAGTTCGACAAGTTTTGGTTTGTCGACGTCTATACGCCCAACGCGCAAAATGAGCTCGCGCGCATCGACGTGCGTATGGCCTGGGACGATGCCTATCGCGGCTTTTTGGGCGCGCTTGAGCACGAAACCGGCAAGCCCGTCGTAACCTGCGGTGACTTTAACGTGGCGCACGAAGAGATCGACCTTAAGAACCCCAAGTCCAACCGCGGCAACGCAGGCTTTTCGGACGAAGAGCGCGGTAAGTTTACCGAGCTGCTCAACGCCGGCTTTACCGATACCTGGCGCACGGCTAATCCGGACGTTGAGGGCGTCTACAGCTGGTGGAGCTATCGCTTTAATGCCCGCAAGAACAACGCCGGCTGGCGCATCGACTACTTCCTGGTAAGCGACGCAATCGCCGCCAACGTTCGCGACACCGGCATCCGCGGCGACATCTTCGGCAGCGACCACTGCCCCGTCACCCTCGCCCTGGAGCTCTAACCCCCAAAATGATTCCCGGGGACGGAGGAAAACAGATCATGTGACCCCTCTCCCCCTATAAGTTGCGGTGGAATAGTTCCTGTTTGGGCAGCAAATAGCCAAAAACGAGAACTATTCCACCGCAAGTTCGTGTGGGAACGCGAAATGCCCTACAGTCCGTATTTCACGACGACACGGTTAATGCGACGGCACCAAGGCTTGTACAAGGCAGCCAAGAACACGCAGGTCGCGAGGCCGTGTGTGATATCAAACGGCACTGCCGTGACAAGACGCGCCACGGCACCCGCCCAAGTAAGCGGCTGTACAAATCCAATGATGTCATACGCGTTGATCACCACGCCGTACAGCAAACCCGAGGCAAAGCCATACGCCAACAGCGCCGGCATGCGCACGGTTCCATCCGCACGGTCAAACGCACCGGCATGCGCCAGCGCACCGCCAACATAGCCAACCAGGCCCCAGGCATACATCTGCCACGGCGTCCACATGCCCTGTCCAAAAAAGAAATTGCTGGTCAGCGCCGCCAGCGCGCCAACCATAAAACCATTGCGACGGCCAAGCGTCGCCCCCGCGATAATGGCGATAGCGCTCACCGGTTTAAAGTCGGGAATGGGCCCAAACAGGATGCGCCCCGCCGCCGCCAGCGCCGCCAGCACCAGCGTGGGCATAATCTGGCGCAAACCCGGACGAGATGCCTCGTAACCCGCAAAGAACAGTGCAAGCACCAGCGCCACCACAACCAGCATGGCCAACGCCGCCTGCTCAACGCCCGCCAGCAACGCCGCTGCCATCACCGCCGGCACCGCCAACAACAGCGGGATCTCCAGTTTTGTGAGTAAACGCGAGAAACGACAGTCCGTCATCCCATCACGCCCTATAGAACACGTTGTCGGCAAAGAAGTCGGCCGGGGGCTCCATGCAGGCAATCTCGCCGTCAAACATCATGGCGACGTCGTCGGCTACCTGCTCGGCAAAGTCCAAATCGTGCGTAGCCATGATGACGGTGCCGCCAGCCTTCGCATGGTCACGCAGGGCGCGGACGATGATGCGGCGGCTGAACAGGTCTAGACCCTTGGTGGGCTCATCGAGCAATAGCAGTTCGGGGCCGATCAGCAGCAGCTTTGCCAGGGCAAGCAGCTGGCGCTGTCCGCCCGAGAGGTCGTAAGGGTGGCGCGTCTCCAGGCCGTCCAATCCCAGTTGCGCCGCACGCTCCCGCGCCAAGTTCTCGTCATATCCGCAGGTCGAGGCCCATTCCATCAGCTCGTCGCGCACCGTCTCGGCAACCAGCAGGGCCTTGGGGTTCTGCGGCAGCAGCGCAGCCGAGGCCGCCCCGCGCACCATACGACCACGCTGCAGCTTGGCAGTCTTGGCCAGCACCGAAAGCATCGTCGACTTGCCGCAGCCGTTACCGCCCACAACCGCATGCACCGCGCCAGTCGAAAACGACGCATCGAGCCCGCGCAGCACCCAGCCGGACGCTCGATCGTAGCGAAACCAGCCTTCCGACAGGATGGTAGCCGACCCGCCGTGCATTTTTTGGAGTATTCTGCTTCCATCCGTGCGCGGGAAGGCTTCCGAGCCGTTCTCGAGCGACGTTTGCGCCACAAATTCGGACGATTTGTCCAATTCTGAACTTTTTTTCGCGCTCGATACGTCCCCGGGCGGCTCCAGAGAGCCCAAATTGTCCTCGCGCCTGCTGAATACTCCTTTATTTGCACATCGGATGGCACCCCACCCCAACATGTCATCGGAAAACAGCGATTCTCGGCGTCCCAAAGAAGCCATATCCGCCACCTCGCGCACGCGACCGTTCTCAATCCGGTACGCACACGTCGCGTATTCGAGCATTGGGCGCGGCTGATGCGTCGCCACAACAACCGTGCAGCCCAGCTCGCGATTCACACGAAACAGCGCGTGCAGGAAATTCTTCTCCGCAACCGGATCAAGCTGAGACGTGGGCTCGTCGAGCAGCAGCACGCGCGGGCGCAGCGTCAGAACGGCAGCCAACGACAGCAACTGTTTGCGACCGCCCGAAAGCGTGTCAGTATCGCGGTGAAGCCAATCTTCCAGCCCAAAGAAATAGCTGGTCTCAGCTACGCGACGGCGCATCTCATCACGCGCTAGCCCCAAGTTTTCCAGGCCAAACGCCATCTCGTGCCACACGGTTTCGCACACGATCTGGTTCTCGGGATCCTGGAACACATAGCCCACGCGCTCCGCCGATGCCCGCACATCCATGTCGGCGACGTTCTCGCCCAGCACGCGCGCATCACCAGTGCGCTCGCCCGCCGGAGCGATCTCGGGTTTGAGCAGCGACAGCAGCGTCGACTTGCCCGAACCGGTACCGCCAACAAGCAGTGCAAACGCACCTTGGGAAACACGCCAATCAAGCCCCTCGAGCACCGGTGCCTCGGCCCCGGGATAGGCAAAACTAAGGCCTCGCACCTCAATCGCCGGCGCGGCCGAGCCATATACCACACCCGCCGCCGAGCTCCTATCCAACCGAGCCATCAGCCAAACCTCTTCTCATCAATCGCGTGCGACGCGCAAGGCAGCATCATCCAGGTAGCGTACACGACATAGCCCAGCCACGGCGCCGGCACCGATAGTTGCGGGTAAAACGAATACTGCATCGTCGCAGTCCACGCCACTGCCGTCGTGGCCATGCCAAACAGCGCAAGTCCAACCAGCGCGGCAACATCGCCGCGCCCCAGCCGATACCGCGCATACGTCGTTCGACGCGTCGCGGCGCCCCACCCACGGGAGCGCATGGCGTCCGCGCGCTCCAGCGAATCTTCCATGCCCCAGCCCATCAACACGCTCGACGCCCGCAGGCGCGATCGCACGGGATCGGTGGGCGCGCGGCCCGGCACATCAATCGCATCCTGCACCGCCAGCACCGTGCGGCCGCGGCGCAAAAACTGCGGGATAAGCCGCATGCACATCGAGATCATAAGCGCAATCACCGGTGCGGCATTGCCCAGCAGCGCGAGTACCTTGTCGTATTCGAGCATCGACGCCGCTGCCTCAAACCACAGCACGCTCGCCACAAACAGCCCACCCATGCACAGGCCGTAAACCATGCTCTCTAGATACACCGCACGCATGCCGATACGAAACAGCTCCGTCGAGCCCGATGCACTAAACAGCGGATTGAGCACCGCGATAATCAAAATCACCGGCAGCTGCCAGCGAAGCGCCCCCAACGTGCGCGCAGCACCGCGCGTCGCAAGCCCGTACGCCAGCCCACCCGCAAGCGACAGCGCGATCAGCACCGGTTGCATCGAGAACATGGTGAGCCCCAGCGTCAGCACTATATAGAGTGCCGGCACAGCCGGATGCGACATCGAGAATGCCGCGACGGGCTCGCCGCCAAACTCCTCTCGTATGTTGTCCACGGGCACCCCCGTCCCCTCGCTCAAACGACAGCTCCGCAGCACCGCCAACGCCGCACGCAAGCAGCGCAAACGCCACGCCGGCGGCGCAAGCCTCAACCGCCGCAAACCAATCGTTACGCGCTCATCATATGCCTGCGGTATCATATTGCGCCGTGTATCGTTTCCAAACACACGTCTCTAATAACGTAACAGGAGATCACATGGACGCAACCGCAATTATCCTCGCCGCCGGCGAGGGCACCCGCATGAAGTCGAACCACTGCAAGGTTTCGCACAAGATCCTGGGCAAGCCCATGGTCCAGTGGATCGTCGACGCCACCATCAAGGCCGGCTGCAGCCGCGTCGTGGTCGTCATCGGCAGCCACGCCGACGAGATGCGCGCCCTCATCGATGGCGCCTATGCCAACAGCGCCACCAAGGTCGAGTGCGTCGAGCAGACCGAGCGCCTGGGCACCGGTCACGCCGTAAAGGTCGCGCTCGAGGCCTGCGGCATCACGCAAGGCCCCGTCGTCGTGCTCAACGGTGACCTGCCGCTCATCACCGCCGACACCGTCGCCAAGTTCGCGCAGACCGTCGCCACCGGCGAGCTCGCCTGCACCGTCATGACCATGACCCCGCCCGATCCTTTTGGCTACGGCCGCATCAAGCTGGGCGCCGACGGCCAGATCGAGCGCATCATCGAGCAGAAGGACTGCACGCCCGAGCAGGCCGCCACGCTGCTGGAGTGCAACGCCGGCTGCTACGCCTTTGACGGCGCGCAGCTCGCCGCCCACATTAACGAGATCGGCAACGACAACGCGCAGTCCGAGTACTACCTGCCCGACATGCTCGAAATCCTCAAGGGTCACGGCCAGGCGGTCTCCATCTTCCACTGCGACGACTACCGCGACGGCCTGGGCGTCAACAGCCGCATCCAGCTCGCGCAGCTCACCGCCATCGCGCGCGACCGCATCAACGAGCACTGGATGGCCGAGGGCGTCACCTTCATCGACCCCACGCAGGCTTGGATCGGCCCCGACGCTACCATCGGCCGCGACACCATCGTGTGGCCGCAGACGCATCTGATCGGTCACGTCACCGTGGGCGAAGAGTGCCAGCTCGGCCCCAACAGTCGCCTCACCGACACCACCGTCGGCAGCGGCTGCATCATCGATGAGACCATCGCCATCGAGGCCGTCATCGAGAACGGCGTCGACTGCGGCCCGCGCGCCTACCTGCGCCCGGGCACCCACATGCTCGACGGCTCCAAGGCCGGCACGCACGTGGAGATCAAGAAGTCCACAATCGGCGAGGGTTCCAAGGTGCCCCACCTGTCCTACATCGGCGACACCACCATGGGCTCCGGCGTCAACGTGGGCGCGGGCTCCATCACCTGCAACTACGACGGCGTCCACAAGCACAAGACCGTCATCGGCAAAGATGCCTTCATCGGTTCCGACACCATGATGGTCGCGCCCGCCCAGATTGGCGACGGCGCACTCGTGGCCGCCGGCTCCGTCATCACCGAGCCGGTCCCGGCCGACGCACTCGGTCTGGGCCGCGCCCGTCAGGTAAATATTGAGGGCTGGGCCGCCGATTATCGCCGCCGTCTGCACGAGGACGACGAGGCATAACGCTTTATCAAGCACAAAAGGAGCTGTTCCATGGGGACGGCTCCTTTTTCTATCGTGACCTGCGCGACCGGATGAGTGGTCGGTTCGTGTCCGTTGACGGTAAAGACGTTATCAAGACCCGATTAACCCCGCCGCACGGTTACAATGCAAAAAGGCATCTATATGGCATTCGATATATAAAGGAGAAGGGTAATGCCGATTAATGATCCCGAGAAGTCGGAGAATATGCGCAAGTCCATCCGCGTGTATTCCGGTTCCTCCAACCGTCCCCTCGCTCAGAAGATCGCTGAGTTCCTTGGGGTCGAGCTTTCGGGCCTTACGCTAAAGCAGTTCGCCAACGGTGAGATTTACGCCCGCTACGACGAGACCGTCCGCGGCGCCGACGTCTTCCTGATTCAGTCCGTGGCCGGCGGCAACGTCAACGACATGCTCATGGAGCTGCTCATCGCCACCGACGCTGCCAAGCGCGCATCCGCCCGCTCCATCACCGCCGTTATCACCCACTACGGCTATGCCCGTCAGGACCGCAAGGCCGGCCCGCGTGAGCCCATCACCGCCCGCCTCGTCGCCAACCTGCTCGAGCGCGCCGGCGTCAACCGCATCATCACCCTCGACCTGCACCAGGGCCAGATTCAGGGCTTCTTCGATATCCCGGTTAACCACCTGTCCGCGCTGCCGCTGTTTGGCCAGTACTACAACGACATGCACTTCGACACCGACAACCTGGTTGTCGTCTCCCCCGATGTGGGCCGCGCCAAGGCCGCCAAGAAGCTGTCCGACATGCTCGGCTGCGACCTGGCCATCGCCCACAAGGGCCGTCCGCGCCACAACGCCGCCGAGGTCATGGGCATCATCGGTGACATCAAGGGCAAGACCTGCATCATCAACGACGACATGATCGACACCGCAGGCACCCTGTGCGCCAACGTCAAGGAGCTCAAGGCTATGGGCGCCGGCGACATCTACGTATGCGCCACCCACGGCATCTTCTCCGGTCCGGCCATCGAGCGTCTGAACGACGCCCCGATCGTCGAGTGCCTCGTCACCGACGCCATTCCCGTCGAGGTCGGCGGCAAGATCAAGACCATCTCGGTCGCCGAGGAGTTCGCTCAGGCCATCTCCGCCGTTTACCACGAGGAGCCCGTCTCCACGCTCGTCGGCGGCGACTTCGCACTGTAGTCGCTCGACCCTCGCATCCCTCCGGAAGCCCCGGACACGCCTGCGGGG
>CABUAL010000065.1 GCA_902489515.1 uncultured Collinsella sp.
CAAGATCCTCAACGGCTTCGTCGTCGAGAAGTCCCAGAAGTTCTGCAACGAGGGTAAGTTCAATCAGATGAACGCCATCCTGTGGGTCTGCCCCGCGCTCTTCGGCCTGTGCGCCGCCCTGCCCGTCTTTGTCTCCGTGACGCTCGGCCAGCCCGCCGTCAACTGGCTCCTCGAGGTCATGCCTCAGTGGTTCCTCTCCGGCCTCACCCTCGCCGGCAAGATGCTCCCGGCCATCGGTATCGCCATGCTGCTCCGCTACATGCCCACCGGCAAGTACTTCCAGTACCTGCTCGTCGGCTTCTTCCTCTCGGCCTTCCTGAACGTGCCCATCATCGGCGCCGCCATCGTCGGCGTTGCCCTCGCGATCGCGTTCTACCAGCGTGCCGAGAGGGACACCGAGCTCGCCGCCCACGCTTCCGCAGACGCCTTCATCGGAGAGGATGAGTAACCATGGAAAACGAGAACATCACCGCCGTCGCCGAGGGCAAGTCCTCCGGCTACAAGGTCACCAAGAAGGATCTGCGCAACGCGAACTGGCGCTGGCTCATGAGCGTGTGCACCTTCAACTACCAGACCCAGCAGGGCGCCTCAGTCGCCTACGCCCTCTCGCCGGTCCTGAGGAAGATCTATACGAACGACGAGGACTATAAGCAAGCGCTCAACAACCACTTCCGCTACTACAATACCCAGCCTTGGCTCGCCGCCATCATCCTTGGCGCCTGCGTGGCCATGGAGGAACGCGACGGCCTAGCGGCGGCGGACGCCGTCCAAGACCTGAAGATCGGCACCATGGGACCGCTCGCCGGCGTCGGCGACTCCCTGCTCATGACCATGATCCCGACCATCATGGGCTCCATCGCCGCCTACATGGCCATCGAGGGCAACCCCGTGGGAGCCGGCATCTGGTTCGCGCTCATCCTGGCCATCTTCTGGGTCCGCATGCACGCCCTCGAGTTCGGCTACAAGCAGGGCGTGAAGCTCGTCACCGACTTCAGCGAGAAGCTTCCCAACCTCACTGCCGCCGCCTCCGTGCTCGGCCTCACCGTGGTCGGCTGCCTCATCGCCTCGGTCATCGGCGTCACCTGCCCGATTAGCTTCAGCTTCGGCGACGTCTCGATGGAGATTCAGCCGCTGCTCGACAAGATCCTGCCTGCCATGATCCCCGCCGCCATCACGGGAAGCGCGTATTACCTTCTTACCAAGAAGAACGCGAGCATGACGGTCCTCATCCTCGTGGTGATCGTCCTCGCGATGGTCGCCTCCGCCGCTGGCATCCTCGCTTAGCTTCGACCCAAGAGATTGGTGAATCAATGAGAAAGATAGTTGTGGCGAGCCATTCCCTTCTCGCCCAGGGCTTCAAGGACACCCTCGAGTTCCTTACGGGTAAGAGCGACGCCGTCAACGCCGTGTGCGCCTACGTGAACGACAACGGCGAGGGGCTCGACGCGGCGGTCGAGGCGGCTCTTTCGGGCACTGACGAGGTCGTCGTCCTCACCGACGCGCTCGGCGGCAGCGTGAACCAGCGCTTCTCCCGCTTCGCCTCCGACCGGATCCACGTGATCGCGGGTGTCAACCTCCCGCTCGCCATGACGGTCGCGCTCGCGCGCCCCGACGAGAAGCTCGACTTCGACGCCCTCGTCGACGAGGCGCGCCAGCAGATCGTCTACGTGAACGGTGCCAGTTCCGCCGAGTGCGAAGACGACGAATAGAGGAGGTCGACGATGAGAGAGTTCCTTAAGGACGTGTGGATGCACGGCGGTGAGGAAAGCCGCGCCATCACCCCCGAGAACATCACGGGCGAGAAGGGCCGTGCCGCCATGTCGGCCAGCCACCTCGGCGTCGGCCGCAAGGGCTCGTGCTGCGTGCCCCTTGAGTCCGGCGAGACCATCACGCTCGCGGACATCGAGGGCCCCGGCATCATCCGCCACATCTGGATGACCGTCCCCGACAAGACCGCCGCCGGCAGCTTCGTCATGCGCGACCTCGTGCTGCGCTTCTACTGGGACGACGAGGAGACCCCCTCGGTCGAGTGCCCTGTCGGCGACTTCTTCTGCAACGGCTTCGGTGAGCGCGCCATCGTCAACTCGATGCCCATCTGCGTGAACCCGACGGGCGGCATGAACTGCTACTTCGAGATGCCTTTCAGGAAGCACGCCAAGGTCACGCTTACGAGCGAGCACCCCGGGTTCATTAAGTACATCTTCTACACGTTCAACTACGCGCTCACCGACGTGCCGGACGACGCCATGTACTTCCACGCCCGTTTTAACCGCGAGCGCAGCACCCGCAGGGGCGTCGACTACACCGTGCTCGACGGCGTGCGCGGTAAGGGCTACTACGTCGGCACCTACATGGCCCTGTGCGCCCTGGAGCGCTATTGGTGGGGCGAGGGCGAGATGAAGTTCTTCCTCGACGGCGACGAGGAGTTCCCCACGGTCACCTCGACGGGAGCCGAGGACTACTTCGGCGGTGCCTGGGCCTTCCTCGACAGGCCGCCCCACGCGCTGCCCGAGGCGCAGTGCTTCAACACGCTGTTCGCCGGCTACCCGTACCGCTCGACGCGCGACGCCACGCGCGACCGCTTCAGCGCGGGCAAGCCGAACCCGAACCCGATGCTCGCGACCAACGACGACGCGCTGCCCAGGCATGGCCTCTACAGGTGGCACCTTCCCGACCCGATCTCGTTCAAGGAGGACCTGCGCGTGACGTTCCAGGACCTCGGCAACGACGACATCAAGCTCTACGAGCGCGAGGACGACATCTCCACCGTCGCCTACTGGTACCAAAGCGAGCCGCACGCCGTGCTCGCCCCGTTTGCCGCAAGGCAGGACCGCGTGCCCAGGTAGGGTCGCCTCGAAACAAGCCAACGTTATGGGCGCCCGCGGTTGACCATGACTGCGGGCGTCCCTTTGTAAGGAGGATCACATGAGCGAAAAGCAAATGAGGCTCGGCGCCCTCGAGGCCGGCGGGACCAAGATGGTCTGTGCCGTGGTGTCCGGCGACGGCGAGGTCCTCGACCGTATGGAGACCCCGACGCTTATGCCCGCCGAGACCGTCCCACAAATGGTCGAGTGGTTCACCGCCCGTGATGTGAACGCGTTGGGCATCGGCGCCTTCGGCCCGACCTGCGTCGACCCCAACGATGAGCGCTACGGTTCCATCCTTCAGACGCCCAAGCTCGCGTGGCGAGGCTATGGTCTTCGCGCCGCGTTCGCCGACGCCCTCGGGATTCCGGTGGCCTACGACACGGACGTGAACGTTGCCTGCCTCGGCGAAGTAGTCTTCGGCTGCTGCAAGGGGCTCGAGGACGCCGTCTACGTGACCATCGGCACCGGCGTGGGCGCGGGCGTCATGTGCGCGGGCAGGCTCCTTCACGGCATGCTGCACCCCGAGGCCGGCCACATGCTGGTAAGGACCCGTCCCACCGAGGAGGGACGCTGCGTCTGCCCGAGCCACGCGAGCTGTCTCGAGGGCCTCGCCTCCGGCCCCGCCATCGCCGCGCGCTGGGGAAAGCCCGCGGCCGAGCTCGCGGACAACGCTGAGGTGTGGGCGCTCGAGGGGGATTATCTGGGGCAGATGTGCGCGAACCTCGTGCTCATGTACTCGCCTCGCCGTATCGTCCTCGGCGGCGGCGTGATGCACCAGGAGCAGCTCTACGGCATCGTCCGCAAGAAGACCCTCGAATATCTGGGTGGCTACATCCAGACCGCCGAGCTTAAGGACATAGAGAGCTACATCTGCGCCCCGGGCTGCGGCGGCGACCAAGGAATCCTTGGCGCGGCCGAGCTGGCAAGAAGGGCGCTCGCGTAACCTGCGCTCTCTCCGCCATACAACGCGTTAAGAAAAGACGAGCGCTTCTTGCCAATTGGGCGGCAAGAAGTGCTCGTCTTTTGCATTTTTGTCTCTCAAAATCTAATTTTCACGATTTGCATTTTCATCCCGTTGTCGCCGACCCTTGCGAGAAACCGGAAAAAGCCGCTGACAGAAGGGTCTCTCAAATCGTTGTAGCCCAGCATATAGCCGCGACTTGTGACCTGCAGGCGGCTGTTCCACGTGCCGATTTCCTTGGCGGCATCCGAAACCGCAAAATATGCCCCCACATCCTTGATTTTTGCAGTCTTAAGCCATGTTTTTGCGATCATCTTTACTGCCGTCCGATTGGCAGCATCAAAGACCAGCACACCGCCGGGAAAAGCGTCCGCCATCCCCCGCACCAGTTCCCGGACCTGCTGGGTCAGAAAGTAATAGAACACCCCGGAGGCAAAGAACACCGCCCCGCCGGAGGCATCGATTTTGCCAAACCATGCGGTGTCTTTCAGGTCGCAGGGGATATTTTGTTCCCGATCCCCGGCGGGCAGTAGCTGCTGCCGCAAGGCAATCACATCCGGGAAGTCCAGATTGTAGATCCTGCATCTACCGTTGTCGCAGGTTCTGCCAGTGTTGTCCAGTCCGCAGCCCAGGTTGACCACCGCCGCATTGGGGTGGCCTTTCAGGTAATCCCGCACCTCGAAAGCAAGGTCACTCTGCCGCATGGCCACCTCCAGCGCACCAAAGCGCTGCATCAGGCTGCGGGAGTTTTTCTCTGCCTCTGAAAAGTCGTAGTCGATCTGGTCGAGTAGGCGAACCGCTGTTTCATCCCTGTAAAGGTCCGGGTACAGCTCCGTACACAGCTTTCGGGAATACAACGGGAGGATCAGCGTCTCTTGCACGGTGTTTTTCTCAATTTTACATTTCATAGGTTTCTTCCTCAGTGAATAAAAACTGTCACAATTGCCGCCAGCACAGCCGCTATGACCGTCATGCCTATCGCCATGTGCAGGATGGATGCAAAAATGCCCGTGCTTGATATCCTTACTTCCGCGCCGTGACGCAGAGCCACCTTTTCTTTTTGCGTATCTGCACCTCGTGAAAACCCGCCTGCTCCAGACACGCCTTTAATTCAATGTCCTTGTAGATGGTCATGCCGCCGATGATCTGCGTCCACCTCTCGTCCTTGTCCGTATCGCCATTGCTCTCGTTGCAGATAAGAATTGTTCCGCTCGGCTTCAGCGTCCGCCAGACCTCACGGAAGCATCGGGGCAAATCAGGCCAAAAGTAGACGGTCTCAAAGGCCGTGACTGCATCGAAACAGCTATCCTCAAATGCCATATCCGCCACACTGCCTTGCAGAACGGCGCAACGCCCCTCCTGAATTGCAGTTCGGTTGAGCTTTCTAGTCTTCTCCACGCTGACGGGCGAATAGTCGATGCCCTTGACGACGCCATGCGGGCATTTTTTCAGCAGCCGTTTTATGTTCGCCCCGCCGCCGCAGCCGCAATCCAGCACCTTGGCATTTGGCGCAAGTCGTAGAAATCGAAGTCCCCACCGTGCCACAGGGCTGTGCCCCAGATTCATCATGGCAACCATAAGTTTTCCGCCGAGGCCCACGGGCTTGCGGGTGTTTTCAAAGAACGACATCTGGCCCCTCCGATTTCGTGCATTCCGCATAGGTCAACGGGAACGAGGCCTTCAGCACCGCGCTTTTCTGCACCGCCCAGCCGTTTTGACGCAGGAAACGTAGGTATTCCTCGCTTGTCCACCTGCTGTGGAGGGGGAATCCCGCCATACTCATGAAAAAGGCTTTTGCCTTGCCGGAAACCGAGCTCCCCGCGTGGGTGAAGGTTGGCGCGATGAGCACGCCGTCGTCCTTCAGCACCCGCCTGATTTCTTGCAGTGCCTTTTCCGGATGCGGCACTATGTGAAGCGCGTTGGACGCGATCACCGCATCAAAGGACTTCTGCGCATAGGGCAGGCGGAACATATCTTGTACGGAAAAGTGCAGCTTTGCGGATTGATTGTCCCGCTTTGCTTCAAGGATCATCTTTGCAGAAGCGTCCGTAGCCTCGATGTGCGCCGCCGCATTCACGATGCTCTTTGCGATAAGCCCCGTGCCGGTGGCAACCTCCAGTACGGTTTTTGCTTTCACTACCGGCCGGATCAGCCCATACATCTTCTCATACGCCGCCCGGTCGTTTCGCATGAAACGGTCATACCGACCGGCATTCTTGTCCCAGAAACCCTCGCGTTCGTGCATGGCCATCGCCCCCAAACAGTTAGAGCTATCTAACTATAACACACGAATCATGCAGTAAGATAAGGCTAACCTTATTCTTGGCTAAGACGCATCTCTCCGACCCTTTGAATCACCCCTTTTCACGCCACCCGCTACGAACCCCGGCGGAAACCAGGGAGTGATTAAAGGAGCGGCCTGCGGTTTTGCGAATCAATTGAGTCATTCCCGAAATCGCGAATCAAGGGCCTGATTCGCCCAAATTGCGCACGAATCAGCCCCTAGGCGGTACGACGCGACACGCATCGACAACACTCGGACTGGATTAGTCACTGAGTGGGAATAGTAAATTCCTTAGTTATGGGGGTATTAATTTGATTCCCTTTAGGATACACCCCCATAACTATATGAATTGACCTGCTGACTCCAATGAAGATCGGAGGGTAACTGCCAGGGGTGCCGGCCCAGCGAGTGTTATTTTGCGAGCTAGGCGCATCGAAAGCGACCTTTCGTGGTATAAACTACTTGCCGGAAGCCGCGGCTTTCAGAGTACGGCTTACGTGTACGTTTAACCTCCGTGGGCGACGGGGTGCCGCAAGGCGTAGAATATCGCCCACCTGTAGGGGCCTGCAGCGATGCGGGCCCCGCTTCGTATGAAGGGGCGTAACCGATGAAGATCGTATCCATCTCCCAGGACTTCTTCGACCTCGTCGATGGCGACCGCGAGCTCATGCTTAAGCACAATCGCCCCTGCATCGTGGTGGTGAGGCTGCGTTTCCGCGGGAAGCGCAGGGACTTCGCCGTGCCGCTGCGTTCCAACATCGCCCCTAACGTGCCCAAAGACCAGTACTTTGCGTTGCCACCCCGCCCCACGACGCGCCCCGGCTGCCGCCACGGCATCCACTACATCAAGATGTTCCCCATAACCAAGGCCTACCAGCGCCGCTTCAGGACCGAGGGCTCGGCCTACTACGAGACGCTCCAGCGCATCATCGATGGCAACACCAAGCGCATTGTCTCCGAGTGCCAGGCATACCTCGACCGCTACGAGCGCGAGGGAAGGCCTCGCTTTGCCGTCGACATCGACCGCATCGTGGGGCTGCTGGAGGGCGAGAAGTAGGGCATCTCGGCTCAGTCTCGAGCCATGCGGAGTCGCTCCGCATTTTTGAACGCCGCGTGTGCGTCCCAAATACTTGAGAAACAAGCTGTGAAGTGCGGTGGCGCGCCCGTGCCCGTGCATAGCCGTCACCATCAGCGTCTACGCGGCGTCGGCTTCAAGTGGAACTGGCGCCGCTGCTGTATATGGTTTGCCTTGCTGCAAATAGCGATCAATGCCCGCGATGTTTCTGCTTGCGCTTCAGTTTTCTCTGTTCGTAGCGCGCATCAGCCTTTTCCACACGGCGTCGGCTTCTTGCTTGAGCCGACTCCCGCTTCATCGCTTCCCGCTGTGCCGCGAGCGCCTGTTGTGCCTTGGTGCTCACCGCGGGCCGTTTAAGGGCTTTCGCTGCCTCGCGAGCGCGCCGCTTGGGGTTCTTCGCGGGCTTGCTTGTTTCAGTGGCCTTGTCGCCGAAGAACGAGAGCTTCTCCCATTCGCTTGTAACGAATCGCAGAATCTCCTCATCGGACGGCTCCGCGCCGAAGACGATGCGGGCGACGCCATACCTTCCGTCCTCGACGTGCTCCGCCAGCCCGACCCAGAATTGACCGTCGTGATATACGGTCAGGGTGGACGACACGCTGATCTGCATGGTTGGTTCCTCCTTTATGTAGATGACCATGCAGAGAAGGGACAACCAAGGAGGCAGGTTACTGATGCGGACTAGCGCACGCCCACGACTACCCGACGGGGACTGTGTTTTCATCTCTGGCGGTTGGATTGTAGCACGTGCGAATGCGCCCGGCATCGCTGCCGGCATGCTGTGATTGGGGTCGGAATTTCGAATTCTCGATAATATGCCTACGTGCATCGCCCCTCAGTTTCGGAACTTAAAAACATCTCGAGTTTCGAAACCGAGAGGGAGCTCGCGCCGCTGCTGTCCGTCAGGGATGCGTTCCCGAAGGTTCTCATCGCCCACACGAGGCATGAACCCTATACCCGGGATGGTGTTCTCGTGCTGGACCTCGCGAGGTGGCTGCTCGGCAAGCAGGAGTTCTGAGCGTCATACGGGGATATCGCGGGATTCTGCCGGATAAGAAAAAGCCGAGGGAAACGTCCCGGCACCTGGAAGCCCACCTGGCGGAAAATCAAATAGCCTCCGAACCTTATGGTTCGGAGGCCTTCTTTTTCAAGACTTTAGTCTGCTGGCCGCGCAGCGGCCAGCTTTAAA
>CABUAL010000066.1 GCA_902489515.1 uncultured Collinsella sp.
GCCACCATGGAGCCCTTTGCCAGCACCCCCGCTCATTCTTCAAGCGCTATTTCTACCATTTCTACCCCGTCCCCAAATGGCAGACGGCATGGCTACTCGTCCTGAGGTTCCTCGTCGGAACCCAGCTCGGGATCGGGATCGGGCTCAGGTGCGGGCTCGGGCTCCGATTCCGGCATGGGCTCGGGTGCCGGCTCAGGCGTGGGCTCGGGCTCAGGCGTGGGCTCGGGCTCAGGTGCGGGCTCGGCATCCGGAGCGCTGTAACCCGAAGGAGCGGACTTCTTCTCGAAAGGCAACACAAAAGTCAGGACGTCGTCCTTATCCTCATCGGCCCACTCGCTTGCATAGCGTGCGGCCCAATAGCCAACGGCACGGTGCTTGAGCATCTTTCCAAAGACCGTAAGAAATACGGTGACGAAAGCGACCAGCACCAAGAACAGCGCGAGCGTGACGCCACCGCCGGTAACAATTGCCTCAATACCCGTAGGACGATAGTAGTAGCTATACATACCGACAGAGGCAATGGCGCCAAAAACGACCGTCAAGATCCATGTGACAACGTTGGCGACCAGGCCCGTCAAAAACTCGGGAAGGAACGAAGCACAGAACAGCTTGGTCTTGTTGTGCTTAAACGCCGCCCAGACCTTATCGAGCGAAAACGCGCTCTCGACGCGACCGGTCACCGCAAAGTGCATCACGGCGATGTCGGCGAACATCTTAAAGAAGACACCCAGAATCGCCGAGGCAATTAGCGCCAGGACAAGCAGGCCGAGCGAACCGAACAGCGCAGCCTCGAGCGCATAAGAGCCGTAATAAGAATACGAGCCCGCGGCGCCAATTACCACGCCCTCCACCAGCGAAAGCACTACACCGATAACGGGAATGGCAGCGATAACCTCGAGCACGACCGAAATAACGCTCGAAAAGACTCCGAGACCAAACGACGTGGAACGCATGAGTGGACGGTCCATGCCGTCATCGACCTTAAGCGACAGATCGCGACCCCACTCGATACCAAAGCCCGAACCGCACACGCTCGCAATGCAAGCTGCCAAAAAGCCGATAGCAGCCGCAATGCCGCCAATAACGGGAATAAACAACACGAGCACCGACACAACGCAAATCAGCGCCGGCAAAAACGCGATTTGGCATACACGCTGAAGCACGCCCGGAGTCTTGGTCATATCTTGGAACGCCTGAGCCACACAGCCCTTTGGCGCATTCGCCACGGGCGGTTGCGGAACAAACTGCTGGGGCTGGGGCTGTCCCTGGGGAGCGGGGCCAGCGGCACCGGCATTAGGAGCACCACACGCGCCGCAGAACTTGTCGTTATCGCCCATGGGGGCGCCACACTGCGAGCAGAACATAGAATCATCCCTTCGTATCTTGAACGAATCACTTGGATCGCAAACGATGTCTTTAGCATCATTATCGCCCAATGTGGGATCAAATACTCAAAGATGACCGATTTGCAAGATACACGGCGCCAGCAGGCGGTTCGTTAAATACGTCTGTGCTAGTTCGTTCCGCGGAAGCCCTTGCCGACGATCTCGGAGCTGTCGACGATCGTGATAAAGGCACCCGGATCGACCTCGCGCGCATAACGGCGCAGCTGCACGGCCTCGCGACGGCTCAGCACGCTCATAATCACCGTCACGCACTTGCCCGAGAAGGCACCGTAGCCGCGGCTGATGGTCGCCGTGCGGTTGAGATGCTTGACGATAAACTCCTCGACCTTAAGGGGCTCGGAACAAATGACCGTGCAGACTTTGCGCAGGTGAATGCTCTCAATGGCTTTGTCGACCACAAGCGTCTTGGCAAACAGGCCGAGCACGCAGTACAGACCGACACGCGGGCCATACAAAAAGGCCGCGATGGCCACGATGCCGATATCAACCAACAGCAGCGCGCGGCCAATCTCGAGCGTCGTGCGGCGCTTGAGGATCATGGCAAGAATGTCCGTGCCGCCCGTCGAGGCGCCAATATCAAAGACAATGGCGCTGCCGAGCGCCGGCAGGATCACGGCAAAGCACAGGTCAAGCCACATATCGCCCGTCATCGAGACATCAGTCGGGATAAAGAGCTCAAACAGCGAAACATAGGCCGAAAGCGCAAACGAGGCGAAGACGCTCCACAGGATTGCCTTGCGCTCCAAAAAGATAAAGCCCAAGACGACGAGAACCGCGTTGATAATCCACATAAAAACGCCGACGGGCAGGGTCGGGAACAGCGTGGACAGAATGACCGACACGCCCGAGGTGCCGCCAAAAGCAAAGTGATTAGGGGTTTTAAACGCAACGATGGCGAAGGCCGTAAGAATCAGGCCCAGATTGAGCTCGGCAAAAAAGCGCGGGAAGCCCGGCTCCTGGCTGCGCTTTTGACCGACACGCTCGCCGCGCTCGATATCGGTGCGATCAACCACGCGCTCCATCGGCACCACGGGAGGACGATGCACCTCCTCGGCAGCACGCGATGCCGCCTCTGCCGCGGCGGCCTCAATCGCCCATGCCTTGCTTTCTGTTTCGTGCTCGTCGGCCATTACGGCAACCCCTCGTTAACAATTTGGAAACAATGCGCCCATTAGGGTAACGCGGAACGCGACGATTGCAACCCCTAGTTAGACGAGCGGTATGCCCACATCGGGGGGCATACAAATAACGGCCGGCCACGCTTTTGCTTGCGCGGTCGGCCGTTTAACGTTTTCGCAGATAAAGCCTGCCAAAACAAACCTGTCCCTTTTTGGAAGGTTACTCGTGCTGGCTGGTGCGGTGCTCGTACTCCTCGGGGGTGATGACGTCCTCGATGCGCAGGTTGACGCCCGCCACCTCAAGGCCGGTCATCGCGGCAAGGCGCTCGGTGACACGTGCCTTGACATCGTCGAAGATCGCGGGCGCATAGGCGCCGTACTCGATAATGACGGAGATGTTGACGACCACGCGATTGTCATCGGTGACCTCAACCGTCACGCCCTTGGTCAGATTCTCGGCACCAAACTGCTCCTGCACAAAGTGCATAAGGTTACCCTTCATGCCCAGGACGTGCGGCACCTCGCGGGTGGCCATGGCGACGATCTTCTCGATCACACCGTTGGAATAGGTCAGCGAGTCCTCGGACTCGTCTGTTTCCTCATCATCCTCGTCCGCGTCATCGGCGGACTCGGCCTCGACGAGCGCCTCATCCTCGAGCGTCACATCCTCGGCTTCGGCGACGGCCGCCTCATTCTCCTCGAGCTCGGTATCGGCCACATCGACCTTCGTATTAAAAGCCATGGTTCCTCCTTATGCCTGCCGCGGATGCGACAGTCGAATACATATTAGCGGCCGCTAAACAGACGGCCGAAGAAGTTGACGATCCCGTTTTCGCCGTCGCGAATTTGGCCGATCACGGCGCCGATCAGCACGAAGAATGCAATGACGAGCGTGTCCCACAGGCCGAGCGTGAGCACCAACACGGCAAGGATAAAGCCAGCGACGGCACCGAGCGTGGTGTTGGGATGACGCACAGCATAGCTCCAGATGGCAGCGCCCGTACCCTTGATGAGACCCATAGCCTCGTCAAAATCCGCGGCCGCCGCGTCTTGTAACTCAGTTGCCTCTGCTTTGGAATCAACAGTTTCGCTCGCCGGCGTGGCGCTCTGGTCAATCGTCAGGCGCGGCGTACGAGCGGTCTTATCTTGATTGGTATCACTCACCGGAAACCTCCACGGTCTGGACGGTAGTCTTGGACGGCAAAAAACGGACGCGCGTGGTCGTACCCGGCGTGCCGAGCATGGTGTCGCAAGCTTCCTCGATGCGCTGCTGCATCGCGGTAGCCAGAGATGCCACGTCCTTATCGTCAAGCGCGATAGCCTCGACCTTAAAACGGACATGCGAATCGTCGGAACCTTGGACGCGGGCCTCGACATGCTCGATCATCACGCGATCGTCGCGCTCTGCAGCAGCCCTGGCGCACGAAGAAAGCGCCGCGAGCGTGACCTCGATATTGCGCTCCCCCGCCGGATGCACGCAGGACGGCTCGCGACGAGCAAACATCAGGCGGAAGAAGCTTACCAGCACGCCAATCGCCACAACTCCGCCGCATGCCGTCACGACAATGCGCGGCATGGGGTCGCGCATCAGCAGCATAAAGCGATACGTATACGGCCCCCAAAACTGGCAGACAAGCGTACCCAGCGCCACGATGGCGGCGGCAAGATACACGATCGCTAGGGCTCGTTTGAGTACGCGCACGTGGCGCTCCCTTCAAATCTCGGCTCTCGAAATGCAAAACGGTTCGCATCATTATAAAAGAGCCGGGTCCGGTGCTCTACGCACGCGGATCCGGCTCATCTATTCCACGAGGCTTGCATGCTCGCTTCATTATGCCCAGATATGCACGGCTCAATCCGTGCGGGCGCTACTCCTCCTCCAGGGCAGCGATGACCTCGTCGGTCATGTCCATGGTGCTGTAGACATCCTGGACGTCGTCGAGCTCCTCAAGACGGTCGATCAGGCGCTGAACCTTCTTGGCGTCGGCGCCGGAGACCTCGGTCGGGGTGGTCGGGACCATGGTGGTCTCGGAGCCCTTGACCTGGACGCCCTGCTCCTCGAGCGCCTTGGAGACAGCCATGACCTCGTTGGCAGTAGTCCAGACGATCCACTCCTCGCCGGCGTCCTCGTAGTCCTCGCCACCGGCCTCGGCGATGGCCATCATGAACTCATCCTCGTCACCGGCAGCACCGTTGGCGATCATGGTCTCCTTCTTGGCGTTCTCGTCCAGGACCTCCTTGGCAACGACGATCTGGCCCTTGCGCTCAAACTGGAAGGCGACGGAACCGGAGGTGCCCAGGTTGCCACCAGCGTGGGAGAAGGCGGAACGGACGTCGGCAGCGGTGCGGTTGCGGTTGTCGGTCAGGCAGTCGACGTAGACGGCGACACCGGCGGGACCGTAGCCCTCGTACACGATGTTCTCGTAGACGGCGGCATCGGCACCCGAACCAAAAGCCTTGTCGATAGCGGACTTGATCTTGTCCTTAGGCATGGACTGAGCCTTGGCCTTGGCAACGGCAGCGGCGAGGCTGGCGTTGTTCTCGGGCAGCGGGTCACCGCCGAGACGGGCAGCAACGGTGATGTTGCGGCTGAGCTTGGAGAAGAGGGCGGAACGCTTGGCGTCCTGCGCGCCCTTACGATGCTTGGTTGTGGCCCACTTAGAGTGTCCGGACATACGTGTCTCCTATCGGTTTCGACCTAAAGCCCAGCGCAGATGCTCGGGCAATATAAACAAACGTCGTTATGATATACCTACTGGCCTGCGAGATAAACCCCAAAATGAAGGCGTCGTGATGATGTCCCCTTTGGTGCAAAGAAACCTGGCCCTCAATGCACCAAATTAGAACCAGAAGAAGTCGCTGCGGGTGACGGTGGCGCCGATGGCGAAGGGCATGCAGGCGATGACCGGATACAGGTAGCGCATGTAAGTCGAGCCGTTGCACGGGCCAATCAGGCACACAGCGAGCACGCCCAACAGCGGCACCCAGATCGCCAGCGCACGCCATGAATGACGACGCAGCAAGTAGACCACCACGGCGATCATGATCCACACGTAGGTGGCCGAGCTCATGGTGAGCGAGATAAAGGGAACACGCTGCACCGCCACACGGTACAAATTGATCAGGTGGTCGCACCAGCGCACCACGTTGCTGTCAACCGGATGGAAGTCGAAGTACTTGAGGTTGTCGGGACGCGCCATGATCTCGGCACTACGCGCCGTGCTGTAGACCCAGGCATCGCGCGCGCTCGGATAAAAATAACCGTAGTAGTTATTGATGAGCGCCGAGATATAGCACTCGGGATCCTTTTTGAACATCTGGGCCCACACCTCAAAATAGGCCTTGATGTCCTCCTGCGAGGCGTACTCGTTAAAGCAGTTCTTGACGGCATCGGACTTGTCGGGGTTGTAGCGGCGGCCCAGGTTCTCGTACTTGAGCACACGGTCGATCACGGCACGTTCTTCGTCGGTCACCAAGCCGTCGCAAGGAGCCTCCACAATGGTGCCGTCCTCCTTAACCGTGGGGTTGACGCCCGAGTTGAGGCCGTCGTGCTTTTGGACGAAACGAGCCGTCTGCTGGAACGGAATCGAGAGGATTTCGCGCTTGGAACCGGGCGTAATGTCGTGCGCCGGCATAAAGACCTTGGTGAAGTACATATTAGAGGCAAGGCAGAGCGCGAGCACCGCGAGAACGCCAACCCAGCGAAAACGCGGGATGGCGCCCGAAGGCGCAGCACCAGTCTGCTTGGCTGCACGACGAGCCACATGCACGTCCCATACGCAAAACGCCGCCGCGATTACGCATGCCGCCAGGGGAAACATCAGGCCGCCGTTGCGCAGAAACGTGGAACCCATGGCGCCCAGAGCGAGCAGCAGCCAGTCGTGGCGCGCAAAGAGCACGGGGGCTTTCTCGCCCGCTCGCTCGGCATTGGCATCACGACGGGGCAAGCCACATGCCACGAGCTTGACGGTCTGTACCAGCAGCACCAAAAACGCGTCGGCAAAGAGCACGTCTTTGGTGAGCAACGCCGCGTAGTTAGAGAACATCGGCATAAACGCAAAGAACAGCAGGATCGCACCGCGAACCGGCAGGCTCACGCCCAATTTGCGCAGCGACGAAATGGAATAGGCCATGCAGGCAGCCGTGATGACAAATTGAGCGCAGGTGTAGATGGCAAGACCCGCGTTAGCGCTGTTGAACAGCGAAAGCCCCAGCTGAACGCACGAGCCGATAATGGCCGTGTGCACTACGGGATGATGCCCGTTGAGCAGCACGTTGGGGTTGAGTAGGCGCAGGTAGTCGCTCGTGCCGTTGGGATAGTTAAACCACTGGCGAATCTGCGCGCCCGTATCTCCCATAAAAAGGCCAGGCAGCGAAGCAACGAGCGTGGGCGCCCAGGCGATCATAAGCACCAGGAAGGGCCCGGCAAAGGGATGGACCGAGAGCACGGCGTGAGTCACACGCCATACGCGGCCAAAGTGCGCTTCGGAAAACGGGATGCGCCGAGAGCTCAGCCAATCTAGACACTCAAAGGCAAGGTAGAAGGCAACGATCGCCAGGAGCATCCAGCCCGCGCCGCCAATCCAGGCGCAGATGATGCGAGCTTTGTCGCCAAGGACAATCTCGGCCGAGTCGGTGAGGTCGTAGCTGCGGCCGAACACCATGCAGATGGCGAAGAACAGCGACGGCAAAATGATCGATGGACGCCAGGTGTCGCCACGGCCAAAGAACACGTAGCGAAACGGCAAGGTGAGCAGGCAGGCAAGTGCAAGCAGCATGACCGCGTCGGTATGGCCGGCAAACGAAAGGAGCACCTCGTAGCACACGTACAGCATGCCCGAGGCTTTGGGGTCAATCGCCAAGACTGCGTTGCTCGACACCGGGGCAGGATCGATGGAAAACGCCGTGGTCGCCAACAGCGCGAGCAAAAATGCGATGAGCGTCTGCTTGGCGGGGTAGCGCTTAAACCAGACGATGCGGGCAGCGTCGCGCGCAGCCGTTGTGGAGAGGTCGGAATCCTTCACAGTCCGAAAGCCTTTCTAGAAACCTGCCAAAAAGGGACAGGTTTATTTTGGCAGGTTTTATCTGGGGAAACGTTACGGTTCTGTCATCGTTGCCCAGCGAACCACCACAAAGGTGCTTGTTCACTTTTTGGTGGTTAAGCGTCGAGGTAGATGCGCTGGGGTTGGTTGCGGCGACGAGCAAAGATGATGAGCGCCAGGCCCGCGATTACGAGCGGCAGGCTCAGCAGCTGACCCATGGTGATGACGCCGCCCAGCAGATAGCCCAGCTGCGCATCGGGCACACGCACAAACTCAATCAAAAAGCGAACGATGCCGTAACCCATCACAAAGACGCCCATAAACGTGCCTTGGGGCAGTAGCGGCTTTTTGCGGCTGAGCACCTGCAGAATGCAAAAGAGCACAATACCCTCGAGGAATGCCTCGTAGAGCTGGGAGGGATGGCGCGGCATATCGCCCGCGGTGCCGCCAAAGATCACGCCCCAGGGCAGATCGGTCGGCTTGCCCCACAGCTCGCCGTTGACAAAGTTGGCGCAGCGTCCCAGACATAAGGCCAGCGGAGCACCGATAACGGCAAGGTCGGCGATGGTCCAGGCGTCGAGCTTGTACATGCGGCACACGAGCACGCCGCCGATGATGCCGCCCACCAGGCCGCCATGGAAGCTCATGCCGCCTTCATTGGTAGCAAAGATCTCGAGCGGATGCGCCCAGTAGTAGCCGTCGCCGTAAAAGATGACGTAGAACAGGCGGGCGCCAATGATAAGGCCAAAGACCACGCCGACCACGACACTCGTCAGGTCGTCAACCGTAATGTCAAA
>CABUAL010000067.1 GCA_902489515.1 uncultured Collinsella sp.
TGGGCATACAATGGCTATTGGTTTGCTGCGGTGACCGCCGTTCGGTAGAACGGCGGAACTAAATCAACTTGAAGCCCTTGCGCTTGCCCACGGAGAGGGTGTCGCCCAGCTTGAGGGCGCTGGGGTCGATGTTGTAGCTCTTGGGAGCCACGGCCTTGCCGTTAATCTTGACGCCGCCGCCGTCGATGTCGCGACGGGCCTGGCCGGCGCTGGCCGAAAGGCCCAGGTCCTTGAGCAGACCGGCGAGGTAGATCTGGCCCTCGTCGTTGACAGTCAGCTCAACGTGCTTCTCGGGGAAGTCGGCGAGCTGGCCCTCCTTGAACACGCGGTCGAACTCGGCCTGAGCCTCGTCGCCGGCACCGGCGCCGTGGTAGGTGTCGCACAGGTCGCGGCCCAGCGCGCGCTTGAGCTCATAGGGATCGGCAGAGCCGTCGGCCAGAGCAGCGTCGATCTTGTCAACCTCGGCCGGGGTGAGCGAGCTCGCCAGGCGGTAGTACTTGCCAATCATCTCGTCGGGGATGGACATGGTCTTGCCGAACATATCCTTGGGCGCGTCGGTCAGGCCGATGTAGTTACCGTAGGACTTGGACATCTTACGGACGCCATCGGTACCCTCGAGCAGCGGCATGGTTAGCGCAATCTGCGGCTCCATGCCCATCTTCTCCATGAGCTCACGGCCGGCGAGCAGGTTGAAGAGCTGATCGGTGCCGCCCATCTCCACGTCAGCCTTGATCTGCACAGAGTCGAAAGCCTGCATCACGGGATACAGGAACTCATGCAGGGCGATCGGCGTCTGAGACTGGTAGCGCTTGGTAAAGTCATCGCGCTCGAGAATACGGGCGACGGTGAACTTGGAGCACACCTGCAGCAGGCCGGCAAGGTCCATCGAAAGGATCCAATCGCCGTTGTGCACGATGGTGGTCTTCTCGGGATCCAAGATCTTCATGGCCTGGCTCACGTAGGTCTCGGCATTGGCCTCGATCTGCTCCTGCGAAAGCTGCGGACGGGTGGAGTTCTTGCCCGAGGGATCGCCAATCAGCGCGGTACCGTTGCCGATGATGAGGGTGACGTTGTGGCCCAGGTCCTGGAACTGACGCATCTTGCGCAGCGGCACGGCGTGGCCCAAGTGCAGGTCGGGGCTAGTGGGGTCGACGCCGAGCTTGATGTTGAGGGGCTCGCCCTTCTCAAGCTTCTTGCGAAGGTCGGCCTCGGGGACGATCTGCGCGGCGCCCGAGGTGATGATACGCATTTGCTCGTCAACAGACAGCATTGGGTATCCTCCTTTTGCTATAGCACCCTCGCCGAAAACGGCGGTGCTGGAAGTCCATAAACTCTCTTATGATAACAAACTGACGCGACGCGGCACCTACGACAGGAAAATCCTCGTCCTGCCGTATGCGTCGATGGCAACTGGCAGACGTGTGCCGTCACGCTCGACCAGATAGCACACCTGCCGACGACGCAAGCAGTCGCGGCAACGGACCTGCCCCGTCGCATCGGTGGCGCAGACGCCCTCGGCGGTCAACAGGCAGTGCTCGCATACCATAAGCTCGGGACGGTCGGCGTCGACCGGACCCAAGACGCCGGGTTCAGCAGCCAGCTCGGCAATTCGCTCCCTATCATTGCTGAGCAACTCGGCAGGCAAGTACACCCACCCCGCCCCAAGCCCGCGCAGCCAGGCAAGCGTGGCCCGATTGGCGCAGAACACCGGTGCCGCCACGTCAAACGTCGCGCCCAGCTCGCGGGCCATCGCCACCTGTCCCAGATTGCGACAGATGACGCGCCCGGCACGCTGCATAAGCGACCGAGTCCGCTCGGTATCGCCCGCGCGGCACACTTCGTCGAGCATCACCGTCGCATCGGACAGATCTCGCTCATCGCGCGGATCCACATCCATCAGTTCCCAGGCAAAGACCATACGAGCAAAATCCTCGCGCTTTGCCGGCTCCGCCGGCCCCGCCAACTCCGTCGGCACGTCGCCATCTGTCAGAACGCCCTCAAACGGCAGCACCTCAACGGACTGCTCAACAGGCGCGACCGTATCTGCCTCGGCCCGCATGCACTCCAACACCGTTGCCGTTTGCCCCAGCACGCCGGCGCTGCGAATCAGATAGACCTCGCAGCCCGCGTCCACCTTACGTTTGCAATGCACGACGATGCGCTCTCCCGCAGCGGCATCCACGGGGCAAAGCACCTGCGGCCAGCGCTTGGGTACATCGGGACGCGCGTCGGCATCCGGGTAAAATCGGATTTCGAGCGTATCGCCCGCCGCCACGGCGGCATCAAGCTCAACCGTCACCTCTTCGTAACCCACCGCCACCAAGTGGCCCACGCGCACGCCCTGGTTGATCGCGCGTTCAAAGCTCATGAGCTCGGCGCCCGAACGACCCCGCAGATACGCATCGGTAAAGCCGCGGTTGAACGACCTCCCCAGCTCGCGCTCAAGCGTCGGCACCGCATCGGCATCCCATGTGCCGGCGCGCAGCATATCGAGCGCCCGACGCCACACCCTCACCACGTTAAAGACGTAGTCGGGATTCTTCATACGGCCCTCAATCTTGAGCGATGCCACGCCGGCGGCAACAAGCTCCGGCAGGTGCGCGATACCCAGATAGTCACGCGGACAAAGCAGGCGGTCCCCTTCGACAGCAACAACACTCTGCCCCGCCTCGTCCGCCAAGTCATAGGACAGACGGCACGGCTGTGTGCAGTCGCCGCGCATCGCCGACCGTCCGCGCCGCAGGGCCGAAAACTCACACGCGCCTGAATAACCAATGCAAATAGCACCGTGACAGAACACCTCTATGGGCACGCCAGTAGCGCAAAGCGTCCCAATCTCCGCCACGTTCAGCTCGCGCGCCGTCGTCACGCGCTCAACTCCCAACTCCTTGGCAGCCAACTGCACGGCACCCTCGCTATGAGCGCCCGCTTGGGTGGACAGGTGAATCTCGACCCCCGGAATCGCCGCACGAAGCGCGCAAGCCAGCCCGGCATCGGCCACAATCAACGCATCGGCGCCCAACGCATGCGCATGCGCCCCCAACGCCACGGCGTCGGCAAGCTCATCATCGAACACGAACACGTTGAGCGTCACGTACACACGCACGCCATGCGCATGGGCCACGGCACAACCGCGCGCGAACTCATCATCGCTAAAGCCATGCGCGCTCACTCGAGCGTTGAATCCGTCCAGCCCCGCATAGACGGCATCGGCACCCGCCGCAATTGCCGCGAGCATCTGGTCGAGCCCGCCAGCGGGCGCCAGCAGCTCGGGCAGCGCCACTCCAGCCGCCGCCAACTCGCTTTCGCATTGTCCGCTCGGTTCCATCGGCCGAATCGCCATCGATAAACTCCTTGCCAAGGTGTGCTTTCACCCTGAAAATTGCTTCCAACCAGCATACACGAGGCCTCACGTGCCCCGATTGGTTTAATGTGTAATAACTTATGTCCATCCTGCCCGGCAACACACCTAGCGCCTGGCACGACATACCTGGAGGTCAATCTATGGGTCCTCGCCAACGACAGGGACGCGGTCGCTCCAAGACGCATGCCCTTCCCATGATCTTGCTCTCGTTTTTGGGCTTTCTGCTTATCGCGGGCGTAGCGTTTGGCATCGGCATGATCGGCAACGTCAACCGCTGGCTGTCCGACCTGCCCGACTACACCGACGCCAACGCCTATCTGGTCAGCGAGCCCACCGACATCGTCGACTGCAACGGCAATACCATTGCGAGTTTCTATACTCAAAACCGCAAGTCCATCACCAAGGACCAAGTGTCCCCCTACGTGCTGCAGGGCACCATCGATGTCGAGGACGAGCGCTTCTATGAGCATGGCGGTATCGACCTGTGGGGTATCGCGCGTGCTGCGGTGGCAACCCTCGGCGGCGGGCACGAAGGCGCCTCGACTATCACCCAGCAGCTGGTGCGCAACACCATCCTGCAGGAGGAGCAGTTCGACTCGACCATCGAGCGTAAGGTGCGCGAGGCCTACATCGCCATCAAGATGGAGGACATGTACTCCAAAGACGAGATCCTCATGATGTACCTCAACACCATCTATTACGGCCACGGCGCCTACGGCATCGAGGCCGCAGCCGAGACCTACCTGTCCAAGAGCGCCGCCGACCTCACCCTGAGCGAAGCCGCGCTGCTCATCGGCCTTCCCAACTCGCCTTCGCAGTACGACCCCACGGTCAATCCCGACCTGGCACTGTCTCGCCGCAACAAGGTCCTCGACAACATGCTGCGCCTGGGCCACATCACCCAGGAGGAGCACGATGCCGCACAGGCCGAGCCCATCACCCTCAACGTGACCGAGATTTCGGGCAGCGGCGTCGACGTATACTCGCAGCCCTACTTTGTCGCCTATGTTAAGCAGCTGCTGGAGCAGGAGTTCTCGACCGACGTGCTCTTTAAGGGCGGCCTGACCGTCAAGACCACCATCGACCCCACGATGCAGCAGGTGGCAGAGAATGCCGTCCGCGAGCAGCTCGACACGCTCTCACTCGACGGCCTGGACATGGGCATGGTCGTCGTCGACCCCAAGACCGGCTACATCAAGTGCATGGTGGGCGGCTATGACTACAACGCCGACGAGAACCACGTAAACCATGCCACGGCCAAGCGTCCCGTCGGCTCCACCTTTAAGGCCTTTACGCTGGCAACTGCCATCCAAAACGGCATGAACCCCAACGTCACCCTCAACTGCAACTCGCCGCTCAAGGCCAAGGGCACCACGACCGAGGTCCAAAACTACGCCAACCATAGCTA
This sequence comes from uncultured Collinsella sp., assembly GCA_902489515.1. Lineage (GTDB taxonomy): Bacteria > Actinomycetota > Coriobacteriia > Coriobacteriales > Coriobacteriaceae > Collinsella. The sequence continues at coordinate 4,773 of CABUAL010000067.1, forward strand.
TGGCAACATCACGCTTAAGCAGGCGACGGCATACTCCTCCAACACCGGCTACATCCAGGTGGCGGAAGCCGTCGGCAACAGCAAGATCATCTCGCTCGTCAAAAAGCTCGGCATCGATCCCGCCAAGGACAACATCGAGGACGTTCCCGTCATGACGCTCGGCACCGGCTCGATTTCGCCGCTCGAGATGGCCGCTGCCTACGCGACGTTTGCCAACGGCGGCTACTATCGCCAGCCGATCGCCATCACCGAGATTGACTCTCGTACCGGTTCGGTGCTGTACCAGCACACCGACAATCCCTCACAGGTGCTTACCGAGGGCGAGGCCGCCGCGGTCACCGATGTTCTGACCGGCGTCATGCAGGGCGGCGGTACGGGTGCTGCTGGCGCTCTGAGCGTCAACCAGCCCTATGCCGGCAAAACGGGCACCACCGACAACACCACCAACCTGTGGTTCTGCGGCTATACCCCGCAGCTGGCGTGCGCCCTGTGGACCGGCTATTCCGCGGGCGAGATCCCCATCCAAAAATACGGCACGGACCTGCTGGGCGACAGCACCAACCTGCCCGTCTTTAAGCGGTTTATGAACACCGTCCTTGCCGGCACCGAGCGCGAAGAATTTGCGACTGGAACGGCCCCCACGTACAAGAACAACAGCGTCTGGAAGTTCTACGGCACCAACAACACCAAGAAGACGGAGAACGACGACAAGGACAAGGACGAGAACGAGGACGAAGAGGAAACCACCACTACAACGACTACCACGACGACCACGACCACCGAGACCACGGGCGGCGACACCACCGGCGGCACCGGTACGACCGGTGGCTCGACGGGCGGCTCTGGCGGCACGCCTACGCCCACGCCCACTCCCGACCCCTCGCCCACGCCTGACGATACGGTCGGCTAGAAATCATCCGGCCATAAGCAACAAGGCCCCCGAACAGCTTATTGAACTGCTCGGGGGCCTTTTAGTTTAAAGCGACCTGGCAGGCGGTCTTTATACCGGCAAACAAAAAGGGGGTACCGACCCTCGTCGATACCCCCTTACAGGCAACTATGTCAGCGCGCGCAGGGCCGAGCGCACGACCCGCACGCCTACTTGCGAGAATTGCTCAGCTTATTGATCAGCGCCTCGAGACGCTCGCCGTCCTCGGCCGTCTGGGCAATAACCAAAATCGTATCGTTGCCGGCAAGCGAGCCAAGCACATCGGGCAACTCTGCCGCATCAACGGCGGCGGCGATGCCGGAAGCCGTGCCAGGCTGAGCCTTGATCATAACCAGATTATCGGTACGCAAAACGCCCGTTACGAGCTCGGAAACCATACGCTGCAGGTGCAGGTCCTCTGCCAGAACATAGATACCCTCGGGGAGCTTACGCAGCCCCATATCGGCAATATCGCGAGAGACAGTCGCCTGCGTGCAATCAAAGCCCATAGCACGGAGCTCATCGACCAGCACGCGCTGCGTACGGACGTCCTTATTGCGCACAATATCTCTAATGGCATCCTGGCGCCCATTGCGTTTTTTAGCCATACAAACCCTCTCTCCAAAAGATGGCGGAGACAATCAATCAGTGATTGAATAGTTTAACGCTATTTGAAGGCTTTTGTGTATAAGAACGCATTTCGAAACAATTCTATGCAAATTTGTTTCGAAATGAGCCGTTTAGGCGGTTTTTGCACCCGTCCGGTTAAGAAAAGCTGCCAGATGCGTACACATCACGCAGCGCGTGGGCTTGGCGCTGGCGATCGGCCCAAACAACAGGCCGAGTCCCCGATGGTTGTCCTTGAGCGCGGCGACCATCTGACGGGTTCGAGGCGCCTCGAGCATATCACGCATGCGGGCGGAACGCTCAATTGACGACACCCCATGCGGGCTCAGACACAAATTCTCGATGCAGGCGACCAGTCCGGCAAAGTAGAACTTTTGGCTTGCCAGCTTGAGCCGACCACCGCTATCTGCTTCCGAGAGTGAGTCCGCAAGCTCGTCGAGCGCTCGAGTGTCATCGGATATCCTGGCATACATGGTGGGATCAAAGGCATCTGTAAGCTTAGGTGCCACCGCGTGGAAACAAGCGTCGCCGCAGCCGGACACGAATCGTGCCTGCGAGAGCGCATAAGCCATAAACTCAACCGTACGGTACGCCTTGCCGCGCGACAGGCATGCCTCAAACAGCGAGCGGCTGTACATCACGCCAGAGGTCTGAGCGACTAGGCCGCCTAAAATCAACTGAGGCAGCCCAGCCACCATCGAAGATTTGCTATCAATGGAAATATGAGTAGCATCCAAGACGCGCGAATGGCGCTCTCGATGTGCATCATAGCGGTCGAGCGACACCGTGGGGAACACCATGTCTGCCGCTGTATCGCACGCGATATCGACCATCTTGGAAAGGGACTGCGGAGCAAGCCACTCATCGGCGTTCATAGCGATGATTTGAGAGCCGCGCGAGGCAGCAAAACCGGCACGAAGACAAGCACCGCGCTTCGCGTCCTCGACGTCAATCAAATCAATATGGATGTCCCTGTCGGCAGCAACTTGAAGCGAATGGCGCACACCGGGCGCAGCATCGCGGCAGACAACGACAATCTGCAAATCGTAGAGGTCTTGGTTCTGGATACTCTCGAGCGCACGCATCGCATAGCTGGGCGAACCTTCTACCACAAGGATCACCGAAAGTCGCGGATGCGAGCCACGTCGAACCAAGTTATCCGTCCTCTCGACAGCAATGAATCAAATCGTGGTTCATGGTACACCCCGGCAATAAAAGCAATGAGACACCGGTTGTATTGCACGCCAAGAACAGATGTTGCACACGTGCAGCCCACAGATGACAGACGTCGACGCACGACGCGTCGAGCCCTCCCCTAGTCGAGCACGACAAGCTCGGCGGGATCGTAATCCACGCCCATAAACGTAAGGCCGCAGGCAGGAGCCGTGGGGCCCGCAGCGGAACGGTCGCAAGCGTCGATGACCTCGCGCATCCACTCGGGTTCGCGGCGATGCATGCCAATCTCGACAAGCGTGCCCACGATCGTTCGGACCATCGAATGCAAAAATGCGTTGCCCTCAATGGTAAACGTCAGGATATCCTCGCCAAAGGCCACCTCATGGCCAAACTCGGCCCGCATCACGCAGCGGTGCGTAGGCTTGCCCACGGCAGAGGCTACCTTGCAAAAGCTCTTAAAGTCCTGCTCACCCAAAAGCGCGGGACAGGCCGCAGACATGGCCTCGACGTCCAAGGGATAGCGATGCCACCACACGGCACCACGGGACAGCACGGGGCGCGCATCGCGATCGGCAATACGGTACGTATACGTACGGGAACGCGCGTCAAAGCGTGCAGAAAAGCCCTTACGGGCCCTGTAGACCTCGTTTATGGCGATATTTTTAGGCAGCAGGGCATCCATAGCCCGCAGCCACCTACGGCGCGTAAGGGCGAGCTCAGCGTCCGTTACGGGCACGCTGATGTACTGAGCCACGGCATGCACGCCGGCATCGGTACGACCTGCGCACGTCAGATCGATCGGACGGCGAAGCAGCGTCTCGAGGCTCCTGCTGAGGAGACCGCTGAGTAGACATTCCGTC
>CABUAL010000068.1 GCA_902489515.1 uncultured Collinsella sp.
CCCTGGCTCGCCCGCTTTCAATCATGTAAATCGCCGTATCTACTCTGCAGACGAAGATCCACCATCAACGATTGCCTGCTCGGACTCAGGAATCCCATCGGCACCCGTACTCTGTTCTTGCTCCACCTCTTCGCTGATTGCGGAGGCGGGGGTCGAGCCCTTTGCACCCACGATGTAGGCAGCCCCAAATCCTAACGCAATGGCAATCAAGGTCAAAATCACGTAGACAGGCCAATGGCGCTTAATATACGAAAACACGTTGACTCCTTAGAGCTCCGTCTACGAACGGCGGATAACCTCGGTCACGACCTCGGATACCGTGGCAATGTTCGTCGGGTTGACATTGTGGGGCAGGTCGTCCTCGGTACGAGCGCAAGCCAGACGCGTGCCGTCCACGCCGGCGATGGTGAGGGCTCGGCGGCTCGCCTCGAGCGCGGCATAGGCATCGGTCTTGGCATAGGGCATCTCGAGCGCGCCACAATCGACATGGAACGACTTGCACACCTTGCTGACCAGGTTCATGATGCGGCGATCGCCCTTGAGCAGCTGCTGTTCGCCCTCGACCGTCACCACCGAAAGCCTACCGGCGCCGACGGATTCAAGATTGATGAAGAATACGCCGCGGAGCTTATCGCGATGCGAAGCCAAGAAGGCCTTCATGCCGGCGCCATCACAATCCGAGGCGCCCGTTGCCACAAACCAGATATCGTGACCGAGCAGCTCATCATCGCCCATAGAGGCGACAGCCGAGAGCATATCTTCGGAAGAAGCGCCATCGGAAGACGTAGCGCCGCCCTTCCAGCCATCGTTATCGTCCTCGAAGTTATCCCACGAACCGATACCGCGACCGGACTTCTTGGCATCGTAATCGTCTTCGACGCCCAGCCAATCACTCATGCTGTCCTGCTCGTTTTTCCTTTTACGACCGAACAGGCCACCCAGGCCGCGTTTGCGAGACTTGGGTGCCGCCGGGGCGGGAGCCGAAATGGTCTCGATCGGCTGCGCGCCCGACGCAACGGGCATAGAAGGCGCAACGGGTGCCGATGTGGGTTCGGGACCCTGGGCAGTAGCAAAGGGGTCGTTGACCTGGGCAGAGGGATCGGGAAGGTCGAACAGCGACGTGCGAGACGCAACGTTTGCCTGCTTCATAGACGGCAGCGACGGATCGGGGACCGAAGCCAGCGGAGACGAGGAAGGTGCAGGCGACGGTGCCGACGCCGGATCGGGAACATTCATCTGCGGACGCGGCGATGCCTGGGAGGAAATCTGGGCCATAAGGGAATCGACCGTTTCGTCCTGGGTGGGAGCGACATTGGCAACCGTGGCACCGGAACCACTCGGGGTCGGCATGGTGAAAATCTGCGTGGAGTAAGGCCTCGACTCATCCGTCTCGGGAGTCTCGGAAACCGCAGGCACTTCCTCCTGCTCGACCTCGGTCGAATCACCTTGATCGGCTGCCGCGTATTGCTCTTCGTCAGAGTTGGCCTCGACGGACTCGTCCTCGGCGGCATCTTGGATTTCGGCAGCATCAATGGGCTCGTCATCGTCTGCCGCGTCGCCCTGCTCATCGGAAACAGGAAGGGGCTCGGCAATTGCGGTGCCTTGCTTTTCAAACGTTATCGTGGAATCGAACTGCGCGGCATCAAACGACATGGTGCTATCGACGTGCTGCTGAGCCTCGAAAGACGTTGTTGCCTCAACAACATCCGCTGACGTCGGTTGCTGGGACTCAAAGGACGTCGTAGCTTCGGCAGCGTCGACGGGCCCGGACTGCATAGCCTCGTTCTGCTCGAACTCTTGCGCCGCGCGCTCACGTGCCGCCTCGGCTGCCTGCTGCTGAGCGATAGCCTCCTGCTCGGCAGCCTCGCGTGCGGCAGCGCGCTTCTCCTCGAAATCGTCGACAAATTTCCTGCCCTTTGCAAGCGCACCCTTAAAGAAGCTGGAAGCGCTGGCGCCAATCGAAGAGAACGCGGATGCAATATCGGCATGGGGCGTTGCCGCGGGAATCTCGGCAGAGAAATCAGTATCGCTCTCGTAAGACACGCGCCCCGGCTGTTCAACGTAATCGTCGTCAGACTCGTCCGCAACGTCTTGCGCCGGCGCGGCGGGAGCCAAAATGTCCAGTCCTGCCGCGGGATCGATCGCGGACACCGCCTCGGGCTCGGCAACGGCAGCGGTAACCGCGGCAGACTCATCATCCGCAGTGACAACGGGCACAGGCTCGGGCTCAAACGTCGGCTCCTCGCCCTCCTCGTAATCGAGCGTGCAGGACTCGGGAAGCATTCCGAGTGCACGGATGGCATCCGAACCAAAGCGAATGTTGCCGGCGGCGTTGCGATAGAGCTTGGGCTCGGGCTCGGCCGCGGCAGGCTCCTCCGCCGGCTCAGCAGCGGGAACCTCGTCATTGAACTCTTCGGCCTGGACAGCCTGATTCTGATCCTCGGGCACGATGGCGCCAATCAGCGTCTCGTCGGCAGACGCACCCTCAAAGCCCTCAATCTGCTCGTCAAAAGCCTCGCCCTGTTCGGGCTCGGTTTGAGCGTCGGGAGCAATCGGCTGACCGAACTCGTCCTCGGCGTAGGTAGGCTCTTCGTACTCGATGGTGTTGCCGTAGTCGTTTTGCTGCTGGGCCGCGGCATATTCCGCCGCCGCGCGCGCCATTTCCTCGGCACGACGTTTCTGCTCCCCAAAATAGGTATCGAACGGAACATCGTCGGGAAACTCGTTCTCGCCCTGGAAGGGAGCAACGTTGTCCATAACGCCGAGCATAGCGGCGACAGAAGACTTGTTGCACACCGCGCCGGACGTATAGGGAAGAACGTGGCGGTTAGAGATGATGTTTGCCGCGTTGGCAAGTGCAACGAGGGAAGCGAGGATCGCGACAATCCACAGCAGAACCTTGAGCGCGCCGGGGAGCGGCAGGATACGCAGGATGGCAACGGCAGCAGGGGCAATCGTGGCAACGGGCAACAGCTTGGCGATGAGCGCACGATACGAAGCATAGGGCTCGCGGGCGAGCAGCTCAGCACGGGGAGAGTCGTAGTGTGCGACAACGACCACCGGGCGGTTGCGCGGAGACGCGAGCGGGCCCGAGGCCTTGTGGTAGGCGATGACATTTTGGCTCACGCCCGTCTTGCCCAGGCGCGAAACCACGGGGTGGCCCGTGCGCTCGAGCACGTAAAGAACGGCGCCGACAATGGCCAGCAAGGTGCCGACCAAGCCGATACCGCCGCCGATGCCCATCAGCAGGGCGCCGGCAAACGCAAGAATACCGGTAACGGCAAATGCCAATCTACTGGGCGCCGGGGCATTGAACTCCTGAACCTCGGGGTCAAAGCCGTGGTTGCGGAAGATCTGAGCGATATCCTCGGCAGCCAAGCGCTCTTCTTCGCTGCATGCCGGCGTAATGCCGGTGTTCTGCAGCAGGTGGTTAATATAGTTCTGGGTGTTCGCCATGTGCGCTCCACATCCATAATCCGACAAATAGGCCCAATGCATGCACATTAGAACCGTATATAGTCGAAAGTATACCCCGAGCGAGCGCAAACGACCGAATTCGGGCCATCTTAACGCCTCGAGCGGACAAGGATATAGCCTAATCTCCATATCGGACTAAAATCATGGCAGCAAACCACCTTCTCATGCGAGGACTCTATGACGGCAAGCGACGCGACCGCGACAATTAAAAAGGGGAATTCGGAGCCCGGTTTCGATAAAACGGCTCAGCGCATCCTCAATCTTTTCTTTGTGCTCAACAGCTCCCCCGAACCGCTGACGACCGAGCAGATCGTCTTGGATTCTGACCTGGGATATGGCTCGGGCAATATCGACTCGGATAAGCGCAAGTTTCGGCGCGATCGTGACAAACTGCTCGAGCGTGGCATCTTAATCAAGGAGGTTCGCCCCGCCGGTGCGCAGGAGACCGAGGAAAGCTCGTGGACAATCGACCGCGAGCACACGTTTGCTGCAGGCGGCCTCATCACCGCAGACGACGCCGATATCCTACTCAACGCCATCGACCAGACGCTAGCGGCCGGCTCTTCCACCTTTGCCGCGCCGCTTGCCGATATTCGCTCCAAAATTGCCTACCTCACCGGCAGGACGACGGTGGACGAAGTACCGATCCGCCGCTCTCCCACCGTCGATGCGGTATGGAGCGCCTTTGCCGAGCGATGCGCGCTGCGATTTTTATATCAGAACGGACGCGGCGAGCAGAAAGAACGTACCGTCTGTGTCTACGGCATGTTCGAACGCGAGGGCGTGGCGTACTTCTGCGGCCTCGACAATGTCACCGACGACATCAGGACATTCCGCTGCGACCGTATCGTTCGCGCATGGCGTCCTTCGAAGGCCTACGCCATCCCTGCGGACTTCAATCTCAACGACTATCTGTTCTTTGAATTCGATTTCGCCGACCGACCGCCCGTTGCAGCCACGTTCTCGTTCGCCCCTCAGACGCAGATCGATATGATCAACGGCCTCACGCGCGGGCGAGGTGAGCTCACACACACCGATGCGGGATGGATCTGGACCGTTGACGTGCGCGACCTTGAAGCCGCCGCCTCATTTTGCATGGCCCACGCCATGGACGGCATGAGGCCCATGGCCCCCAAATCGCTCAAGCAGGCGTGGAACCACCTCATTGAAAGGACGGTGCACGAGTATGCCCGTGCGTAAACTCACCAGCGAGCAGAGACTCTCGCGCGCCATCGACATCATGGAGGCCCTCTACGCCGCCGGCGAGAGCGGCATGACACGAACCGAGATTTGCGGCCGCTTTGACATCACGGGAGTATCGCTCGACGAGATTCTCGAGATCGTCTCGACGCTCGCGGACCGAGAATCTGGTGCGCGCATCATCTGCGAATGCCACGGCGAGCGTGTGGTCCTCACTGGTGACGCCGGGCGTGTGCTACCGTTGCGCTTGAGTGCAGCCGAGGGCGCTGTGCTCAACCACGAACTTGAATCGTTGGGGATCGAGCCGCAGACGGCAGCTCGGATTCGACACGCCCTTCTACCCGAAGAGCTCGGCTATAACCAGCGCGTCTTTGACACCGTCAACCACGGGTCGCACTGGCAGCAGCTGAGCTGTGCCATTCAGGACGGCGTTCGCTGCCGCATCTCATATCGCTCGATGGACGATGCACGGCCACGCGAGCGTCTGGTCGACCCCTTGCGCATTACGGCAAACGGCGACCAAACATACCTGATTGCCTGGGACATCACAGTCGATGAGCAGCGCACCTATCGCATGGATAAAATCGAGGGACTCGCCTTGACGGAAGACTCCGTCGTGCCTCACACACCGGACGTCGCATCCCTCCACGATTCCCTTGCCCGGACGCAGCGCAGCGCAAAGCTCTTGATGCCATTCGATATGGCGGAGCATCTGGACTGGGCCGGCATCACCCTAATCGAGCGCGGCGGGGCAGACATGGCAACGGTAACTGTGCATTACGGCTCCGAGCGTTGGCTACTGAGCCAGGTAATCGCAGCGGGCGGAGCCATCCGCATCTTGGATGACCCCGCCCTGTCAAAGCGCCTGTGCGATATGGCAAAAACCCTCGTCTGTCCGCTTTAGCGCCGCCGCTCGTGGCGTGCGCGCCACAGTTGCAGATAGTGCCCGATCTGCGCCGATTCGATGCGCTGGTAGGAGCTCGTGGGCAGCGACGTTAAGAACTTCTTTCCGTAGCCCTTCGTCACCAGGCGCGGGTCGGCCAGAATCAGCACGCCGCAATCGGTCGACGAGCGGATAAGGCGGCCGGCCGCCTGCTTGACCTCGAGCACCGCCTCGGGCAGCGAATAGCGCGCCCAAGCGCGGTCTTCGCGCAGGTTGCGCTCGCACGAGAGCGGGTCCGTGGGACTCGAGAACGGCAGCTTGGGAATGATGACGCAGCGCAGCGTCTCGCCGCTGGCGTCGAACCCCTCCCAGAAGGCCTTAAGCGCAAAAAGCGATGAAGTCGGCTCGTTGATAAACCGATCGCGCAGGCGACGAGGAGATGAGTTGCGCTGCTGGCAGTTGAGCTCCAGACCCGCACGGGCCATCTTGGGCTCAACGCGGGCGTACAGGTCTTCCATGTCGCGCCGATTGGTGAACAGTGTGAGCACCGATCCGCCCATGGCAAGATGGGCGTCGACCAGCACGCGCTCGAGCGCCGTAAGATAGCTCTCGCGATCGCGCGGATCGGGTATATCGCCCGCAACGACTACAGCCATGTTCGAATCAAAGTCGTAACTCGAGTCCAAGTGCAGCGATGAGGATGTTGAAGCACCGATGCGATCGAGGCCGACCGCGTGGTTAAAGTGTTCAAAGCTTTTGGACACCGTCATGGTCGCCGAGGCAAAGATAGCCGTGTGAACCTCGGGCAGCCACTCGGTTGCCAAGGCCTCGCCAATGTCGATGCGCTCTGCGGTCATTGACTCTCCGCCGGCACGCAACCTGCGATTGACCTGCAGCGAATACACGTAGTGTTCATCGGTGCCGTCGATGATGAGTTTGAGGTTCTCGGCCAGCTCGTGCAGGCGGCGCGAGATATCGCCCAAGTCGACAACAACCTCGGGCTTGTCGGCGGCGACGGCTTGCACCAGCGCGTCGACGCACTTGTCAGCTTGTTCCAATGCATCGATGGCAGCGTAGGCCGACTGTAAGAAATCATGCCAGTCGTCAGATTCGCGCAGCTCGGGGCCAATCCATAGATTGGCATTGTCATAACCCCCACGGGCACGGCGGCCGAGCTCGCGAACGCCATCGAACACGTCGGCGATTGCCATGCTCGCGCGCGCAACCGTCGACGTCGCCTTGGCAGTAAGGCCCAGATAGAGCGTAGAGCCCTCAGAGGTCGCCAAATCACGGGAGACCTGGCTTAGCGCACCGGTGCTCGAGCCACCCAGGCGCTCAAACAGAACGCGTGATTCGTCCGCCGACACCACGCGCGCCCACTGACGGCGCGCCTCGCGCTCGACAGAATGAGCCTCGTCGATTACCCAATGACGAATCGGAGGCAAAATCCTGCCCTCGGCCGCAACATTGCGGAACAGCAGGGAATGGTTGGTAACCACCACGTCGGCATGCGCCGCACGACGGCGAGCGCCGTGGACCAAGCATTTTTCAGGGAAAAACGGGCAGAGGCGACGAGCACACTCGCGCGAGGCCGTCGTAAAGTCGGGGCGGTTGACGCTGCGCCACCGAATGCCGAGCGAGTCGAGGTCGCCATCGGCTGATTGGCAGACGTACGCCATAATGACCGCGACCGCCGTGAGCGTGTCCGCCGGATCGCGCTTGGTGGTAATCTCGACCTGGCCGCGGCTCATGCGCTCAAGCTTGCGCAGGCACGGATAGTGGTCATACCCCTTGAGAGCGCAAAATGACAGGCCACCGTCCAGTTGCTCGGCAAGTTTTGGCAGCTCATGGTACATGAGCTGGTCGGCAAGATTGTTCGATTTGGTCGCAATACCAACCGTGATGTTGTTGCGGCGCGCTGCCTCGGCAAAAGGTACCAGATAGGCCATCGATTTGCCGACGCCCGTGCCCGCCTCAATTACACGATGAGTGCCCGTGACCAGCGCATCGCGGACCTCGAGCGCCATCGCGATCTGCTCATCACGCGGCTCGTAGGTGGGATACATGCGATTGACCAGGCCACCTGGCGCATAGTCTGCCTCAATCTCCTCACGACTCGGCATCTTGAGGACCGGCAGTTCGTCGGCGTCCACCCGATCGTCGGCGCGATCGGCCTTGAGAACGTCAGCACGGGCGGCGCTGAGAGAGAAGATAGAACCAGGGTTCTGCCCCGCCAAGAATGAGAAGATTGGACGATAGGACCAAGGCACGTCCGGATGCATGTCGGCTAGGCGCGCCATGAGGCCCTGGGGCAAGTCGGTGAGTGCCACGAGCAACACGCGCCATACGCCACACAGGGCGTCGACGTCGGCATTGGCACGGTGTGATACCGAGTCACAGCCAAACAGATCGGCCATAAAAGACAGCTTGTGCGAGGCCAGGCGCGGAAGCGCGATGCGCGACAGCGCCAGCGAATCGATCCAAATATCGCTCACGCTGACGCCGCCTTTGACCGACTCGATAAACGAGCGGTCGAACGTGGCGTTATGTGCGATTACTGGGCAACCACCGACAAAATCGGCGAGAGCGGCTACGGCCTCAACGGCCGACGGGGCATCTGCCACATCGGCATTTGTAATGCTCGTGAGCTCGGTAATCTCGGCGGGAATCAGCTGTTTGGGATGCACGAAGGTATCGAAGCGGTCGACGACCTCGCGGCCCTTCGTCGAGCGGGCATTGCATGCTA
>CABUAL010000069.1 GCA_902489515.1 uncultured Collinsella sp.
CATCTTTGCGCCGGCGGGGATGGAGGCGTCGAGCTGGATCAGGTTGAGGCGCTCCTCACCATCCTCCTCGTGGATGGCACTGATGAGCATGCCGCAGCTGGGGATGCCCATCATCTTGCGCGGAGGCAGGTTGGTGATGGCGAGCAAGGTCTTGCCGACCAGGTCCTCGGGCTCGTAATAAGCGTGAATACCGGAGAGGATGGTACGGTCGGTGCCGGTGCCGTCGTCGAGCGTAAAGTTCAGCAGCTTCTTGGACTTCTTGACGGCCTCGCATGCCTTGACCTTCACGGCGCGGAAGTCGCTCTTGGAGAAGGTATCGAAGTCGACGAACTCCTCGAACAGCGGCTCAACGGCGATCTTGGAGTAATCGAGCGTGGGCTTAAGCGACTTAACGAACGGGCTCGCGGCGTTGCCGGCCTCGGCAGCCTTGGCGGCAGCGGCACCGGACTGGAAACCCTTCTCGGGCTTCATGTGCGGGAACAGCAGCACGTCGCGGATAGAAGCCTGGTTGGTAAGCAGCATGACCACGCGGTCGATACCAATGCCAATGCCGCCCGCGGGAGGCATACCGTACTCGAGGGCGCGCACGTAGTCCTCGTCATACTCCATGGCCTCATCGTCGCCGCCGGCCTTCTCGGCCATCTGGGCAGCAAAGCGCTCAGCCTGGTCAACCGGGTCGTTGAGCTCGGAGAATGCGTTGGCGTACTCGTGGCCGGCGATGACCAGCTCAAAGCGGTGGGTCAGGCGCGGGTCGTCCTCAAAGCGCTTGGCAAGCGGGCTGACCTCGATGGGGTAATCGCACACGAAGGTCGGGTTGACGATGGTGTCCTCGCCCAGCTCATCGTAAATCTCGGCGATGATCTTGCCAGCAGTCCACTCGGGCTTGATCTCCAGGCCCTTCTCGCGCGCGGCGGCAGCAAGCTCCTCGACCGGCGTGTCGATGGTGACCTGCTTGCCGAGCACGTCGGAGACGATGTCGGTCATGGGACGGCTGGCCCACTCACCAGAAAGGTCGATGGTCTGGCCCTGGTACTCGATGACCTCGGGGTTGCCGATGGCCTTGTTAGCCGCCTTAATGACGCCCTGGGCGAGCGCCTTCATGCCCTCGAGGTCGGAGAAGGCACGGTAGGCCTCCATCGTGGTGAACTCGGGGTTGTGGGTAAGGTCCATGCCCTCGTTACGGAAGATGCGGCCGATCTCGAACACGCGCTCAAAACCACCGACGATGCAGCGCTTGAGGTGCAGCTCGGTGGCAATACGCAGGTAGCACTCCTGATCGAGCGCGTTGAAGTGAGTGATGAACGGCTTGGCAGTAGCGCCGCCCTGGATGGTCTGCAGGATGGGGGTCTCGACCTCCATGTAGCCGTCGGACTCCATAAAGCGACGGAAGGTGGAGAGAATCTGCGAACGCTTACGGAAGGTCTCGCGAACGTCGTCGTTGGCGATCAGGTCGACATAGCGCTGGCGATAGCGGGTCTCCTTATCGGAAAGACCGTGGAACTTCTCGGGCAGCGGACGAACGGCCTTGGCAAGCAGGGTCGCGCTCTTAGGGGCAACGGAAAGCTGGCCACGCTGGGTGCGCACGACCACGCCGGTCACGCCCAGGATGTCGCCCAGGTCGAGGGCCTTGAGCGTACTCCAGGCAGCCTCGTCCATGTCGTTGATGCGGCAGAACAGCTGAATCTCGGCAGTCGCATCGCGCACGACGATGAACATGATCTTGCCCTGACCGCGCTTGGCGACCACACGGCCAGCGATCTTCACGACGTCCTCGGTGTCCTCGCCATCGGCAAGCTCGGCGTACTTAGCCTCGATATCGGCGACGTAGTCCTCAAGCTCAGAGTGCTCAGGATAGGGGTTCTGGCCCGCCTCGAACAGGGCGGCGCGCTTGGCCAGGCGGGTGGCGCGCTCGTCGTTGAGCGTCGATGCCTGATCGGCGGCGTTCTGGTTCTCTGCCATAAGTTAGCTCCTCAAACTAAATCGCTCCCCAGGATTCGGTCCCAGGGAGCGAAAACATACCTTTACGCGGGACCGTGGTCTAGCGTGCGATCTTGGCGATGGTGTAGACGCGAGTCTTGCCGGAAGGCGTAACGACCTCGACGGAGTCGCCCTCGCCGTGACCAATGATGGCGTGACCGACCGGAGACTCGTTGGAAATCTTGTGCTCGAGCGAGTTGGTCTCGGTGGTACCGACGAGCGTGACTTCCATGACCTCGCCGTTGGGATCAATCAGCGAAACGGTGGAACCGATGGAGACGGTCAGGTCGCCCGTGGTGGCAGCAACCTGAGCGTTGGCGAGGATGGCCTGGATCTCGGCAATACGAGCGGCGTTCTGGGCCTGCTTGTCCTTAGCGGCGTCGTACTCGGAGTTCTCCGAAAGGTCGCCGAACGCGCGGGCTTCCTTGATGTCCTCGACGATCTCCTTGGCGTAATCGCCCTCACGCCAAGCGAGCTCCTCGACGAGCTTCTGGCGGCCCTCAGCGGTCAGTACGATCTGGCTTGCGTCCATACGGATATCTCCCCAACTCTGATCAAACAATCAACTGTCAACAAAACGAAAAAGACCGGCTAGCCTGCGGGCAAGCCGGTCAGGTGCTCACCCCAAAGGGATGGGACTACTCTGCGTCCGCGTCGCTGTCCTCTGCCTGCTTCTTCTTGGCAGCAGCGAGCTTGGCCTCGAGCTCAGCGATCTCCTTGTCCTCCTCGGACTGCTCGACCACGACCTCCTCGGCCTGCTTGGTCTCGGCCTTATCGTCGCCCTCCATACCCTCGCGGATATTCTTGACGGTAGAGCCGAGGGACTTGCCGAGCTTCGGCAGGTTCTTGGGCCCGAAGATAATCAGGACAACGACGAGAATAATGATGAGCTCAGGAGCCCTCAGTCCAAACATGTAGACCTCCACAATACAGCGAGACAAGCTCGAATGAGTATACCGCGGGTATCGCGGTATCACAACACTAGCTAAAAAAAGGGACCGCAAGAAGCGGTCCCTCCTCATGCTCTGGTCGGGTTGACTGGATTTGAACCAGCGACCCCTGCGTCCCGAACGCAGTGCTCTACCAAACTGAGCCACAACCCGTTAGCTCGACTATAGTAACAAAGATTTTCGCCGCGTGCTAGAGAAATTTTTATTTCTTTGGCGCGTCGATTTGAACCGTGTTGGGAATGAGCTCAGTCGCGCAGGCCCACCAGCCATTTTGCTGGACAGCGTCGGCAAGCCTTTCGGCCGTGGCGGCGGTGTCGCAAATGGCAAACGAGCAGGCACCCGATCCGCACACATCTACAGCAACGGTGCCGTCCTGTTTACGCAGCCAATCGAGAACCGTTTGAATCTGCGGCTCCATCTGTGCGGAAATGATACCCAGGTTGTTATGGATGAGCGCATATGCCGTCTCGGCATCACCAGCACGCAAGGCAGAAGCTATCGCGCCGAGCTTGTCCGCAGGCACCGGGGCCTCGTCAAAACGTCGATAGGCTTCAATTGTCGAAACACTTGCCTCGCGCGGCTTGACCAGCACGACGGGCGTCGCGGGCAGCGCGGGGTACTCAGTTGCCAGCACGTCTCCCCCACCTACGTAGAACGCAGGGCTCACGTGCAAAAAGAACGGGACGTCGGCACCAATGCCTCGCGCAATATCGTCGAGCGCTGGGTCGGTGCGATCAATGCCCCAGAGCTCCGCCAAGGCGACAATGACCGCGGCCGCATCCGTCGAGGGGCCGCCCAAGCCGGCGCACAATGGAATGCGCTTCTCAATCGTCACGCAGATGTTTGCCTCGCGACCATAATGCTCGGCCATAGCAACCGCAGCCCGATACGCCGTATTCTTTTGCATGGGAAAATCTGATGCCGGAACCGTCTGGACGGTCAGCGCCTGCGCCGGCGTGACCGTCACGGTATCGGAAAGACCGACGGCCGCCATCAGGGAATCGACCCTGTGATAGCCGCGGTCATCGCGCTCGGTATGAACCCCCAGGTAGAGGTTAATCTTTGCCGGCGCGGAAAGAGTCAGGGACCGATCGGTCACCGTTAATGCTCCTCGAGCTGATTGCCGAGCGGGGTAAAGATGTGCTCGCCGCTCTCGGGGTCGAACAGCTCGACCTGACCGGTGAGCACATCGATATACTGGTAGGACTGACGCGACTTGCGGCCACGACGCTCGTCAACCTCGACAATGAAGACGGCCGGGTGGACGCTCTTGATGGTGCCCATGCGCTCGACGACGCGGGTACGGCCCATGTTGGCCTTAACCTTGACGCGATCGCCCACCATATCGGTCAGCTTCTCGTGGATGTCGTCGACGTGATTGACTTCCATCTCTTCCATGAACAGGGCCTCCAGAAGGTGCAATTCAAAAAGGGGATAATACCCCTAAGATAGACAAAACTCTAATACTATAGCACCCTGCTGCCGCCATACGCAAGTAGCTAAATAAGCCCCGTCCCAAATACGTACCAGACGACAACCTCGCATGACCAGTTGTTACGCGGTTTGGTAAACCGCGTAACCTAAAGGTTGTCGGTGTCCAAGACGATGGTGAACGGACCGTCGTTGACAAGATCGACTTTCATATCGGCGCCAAAAATGCCGTGCGCCACGTGTTCGACATCTTGACGAACGAGCGTCAGGAAGTACTCGTAGAGCTCGTTGGCGACATCGGGGGCGCCGGCATCCGTAAACGACGGACGGCGACCGTGGCGGCAGTCGGCGAACAGCGTGAACTGCGACACCACGAGCACCTCGCCGTCGACATCGGCAAGCGCCAAGTTGGTCTTGCCGTTCTCGTCCTCGTTGATACGCAGCCCGCGGAGCTTGCCCCACAGCTTGTCGGCCTCGGCACGCGTATCGCCATGGCCCACACCCAGCAGCACCAGGTAGCCGCGTCCAATGCGGCCCACGCACTCGCCGTCGACCGTCACGCCGGCGTTGAGCACGCGCTGCACCACCGCACGCACGGTCTACTCCTCGCCCGTCAGCTTGGCGGACAGATGCTCGAGCGCGTGGAAACGATGGCTGATGGCGTTCTTCTCGTCAGCCGTCAGCTCGGCCATGGTCTTGCCCGGCGTGTCGACCGGCAGGAACAGCGGGTCATAGCCAAAGCCGTGATCGCCGCGGCCCTCGTGCGCGATAACGCCCTCGCAAGCGCCCTCGCCATAGGTGACCAAGCCGTCCGTGTCGATGAGCGCAACGACGCTCATAAAGCGTGCGGTGCGGTCCTCATCTGCCACGCCTTCCAGGTTAACGAGAAGCTTGGCGTTGTTGGCGGCATCGTCGCCGTGCACGCCCGCATAGCGCGCGCTATACACACCGGGATCACCGTCCAGCGCGTCGACGACCAAGCCCGAATCGTCGGCAATGGCCATAAGGCCCGTCTCCTCAACCGCGGCTTGGGCCTTGATGATGGCGTTCTCCAAAAACGTCGTGCCGTTTTCCTCGGGATCCTCAAAATCACCCAGCTGGCCGAGCGCCACAAAGCGCACCTCGGGCATGACCTTGCCCAAAATGGCCTCGATCTCGGTGAGCTTATGGGCGTTGCCCGTTGCCACGACGATGGTCGCCGCCGGGTCGAGGGTGTCGATGTCAATCTTCTCAAGTGCCATGACTGGCCTCCTTGTCTCTATAGCAAGCCGCGTGAGGGGCGTTTGGGCACTTGACCTCTCCCCTCTCAGGCGATCGGACCTTTCAACGCAGCATTTCAGCAGATAAAACCTACCAAAATAAACCTGTCCCTTTTTGGCGGGTTAGGCGATGGCTTGGCGCTGAAGCTCGATGAGCTCGACGATACCCTTGTCGCCCAGGTCGAGCAGGGCGTTGAGGCGTTTGCGGTCAAAGGGCGCCTGCTCGCCGGTGCCCTGGAGCTCGATCATCTCGCCGGTGTCGGTGGCGACGAGGTTCATGTCGACCTCGGCATGGCTGTCCTCGGAATAATCGAGGTCAAGCAGCGTATTGCCGTCGACAACGCCCATGGAGATGGCAGCCACCTGGCCGATAAGCGGGATGCGCTCGATCTTGCCCGCCTCGACCCACATGGCGAGGGCGTCGCGCAGCGCCACCCAGGCGCCGGTGATGCTCGCTGTACGCGTGCCGCCATCGGCCTGAATCACATCGCAGTCAACGGTGACGGTGTACTCGCCGAGCGCCTTCATGTTGACGACGGTACGCAGGCTGCGGCCAATGAGGCGCTCGATCTCCATAGAGCGGCCCTTGCGGTTGGCGTGCTCGCGCTTGCAGCGCTTGCCGGTCGACGCCGGCAGCATGGCGTATTCCGCGGTCACCCAGCCGGCCTTAGCTCCCTTTCGCCAGCCCGGCACGCCCTCCTCGATAGTGGCGGCGCACAGCACGCGCGTGTCACCGAACTCGGCCAAACACGAGCCGTGGGCGTGCTTCATGACGCCACGGGTGAGCTTAACGGGGCGCAACTCGTTGGCGGCGCGACCGTTAGCGCGGTTGGCCTGCATGTACTCCATAGAAATATCCTTTCGGCAAAAAATGTGGCGAAGGCCTTGACGGCTGCCTTACATCTATTTCAGCTCATCGATATCGATATGTTCGATGCTCTTGAGCGGCTGACCAAAGATAAAGCTACCCGCCACCGCAAACTCGGCAATGTTATCGGCCGTCGTGGCAAAACGATGCTGCGGCTCGGCGGCGTCGCCCGCCAGCTGCTCGCGGCGCGTGAGGATATCGGTCAGCTCGCGCGTGGTCTCCTCGGCGGAACTCACGACGCGCACCCCAGGCCCCAGCGCATGCCGGATAGGTCCCACCAACAGCGGAAAATGCGTACAGCCGAGTACCACGGTATCGATACCGTGGTCGCGCAGCGGCTCAACCGTGGCACCCACCAGCGCACGCACGGCAGGCGTATCGAAGATATCCTCGTTCTCAAGCCACTGTTCCTGCAGATGTGCACCCGAGGCGAGCTCGTGTTCGACAACCTCGACAAAGCTCGAGGCAGGACAGCCGTATACATCGACGCCGGCATCCAGGTCCTGAATGGCGCGCGTGTAGGCGCCCGAGCGAATGGTGAGGTTGGTGGCGAGCACGCCCACGCGACGCGAGCGGGTGCTGTTGATTGCCGCACGGGCACCCGGCGCGATCACGCCGATCACGGGAACGTCGAGCACCTGCTGGGCCAGACGCAAGGCCGCAGCGGTCGCCGTGTTGCAGGCGATGACCATAATCTTGACGTCGTGCTTCGAAAGCCAACGACCCGCCTGCAACGCAAACGAGCGCACCTCATCCTCGGTACGGGTGCCGTAGGGGCAGCGCTTGGTGTCGCCAAAGTAGTAGACGGACTCGTGCGGCAGCGCCGTCGCGATGGCGCGCGCAACCGTCAGACCGCCCAAACCAGAATCGAACACGCCAATCGGGCGCGTGTCGCCTGCCGGATTCTCGATATCGGACATTACCTCACCAGTCTCTCTCGAAAAGACATGTCCAAGTGCGGCGGCGGCGCGCTACGAACGCGCCGCGACCAGCAGCTCTGCCGTCGCCGCCCAACCGTCGACAATTTTGCCTCGCGTAACGAAAGCATTCTCGCAAGCAGCCAGGAACTCGGGCGCGCCGGCGCTCGTCAGGCCATTCTCGACCAAGCAGAACGTGCCCACGTGATCGGCCATGTAGAAGTCGGACTCGGAGTCGCCGAGCGCGAGTGTCTCCTCGCGCTCGATCCCCAGGTGCTCGCAGAAGCGCGCAATGGCGACGCCTTTGTTGAGGCCCGCGGGGTTGATATTGAATGCGCGACCGTCCTCGACGCGATCGAGCTCGAGCGTCGTCGGCTTGGACAGATGCGTCAGATGGCCGTTGCAAGCCCAGATCAGACCGCAGCCGGCCTCGTCCAGGATGGCCTGAACCTCATCGTCGGGCACATCGCCGCGCATGCCGACGGTGACCTCACGGTACTTGTAGCCGGTCGACATGTCGTTGTGATACTCGATCTTGTGCGGCCAGCGGGCGAGGATCTTCTCGCACACGCCGGTCTGCTCGATCACCTGGTGCGGCGTGAGGCCGCAAGAGGGGTCGTAGGGCATGTCGCCGGTCAGATACTCCCAATCGTTGGCTTTGAGGTCGTACATGACCAGGCCGCCCATCTCGCCGATGTAGGAGTTGAGGCCGAGCACGCGCGCGTCCTCGTGGATCATGGTACGGTTGCGACCCGAGGTGGGAACCACCTGAATACCAGCGCGAGCGAGCGCCACGACGGCCTCGACGAGTTTGGTCGAGGGGTTGCCGTCGTTGTCGCGTAGCACGCACGAGCCGGGTTGACTAATGAACCATGATGGCGGCGGCGCCCTGA
>CABUAL010000070.1 GCA_902489515.1 uncultured Collinsella sp.
TCCCAATGACTGCATCGCTGCGCTCGGCTGTGCCTTTGCGCAAGAAAGAAATATACGGGAAGTCCCGCCGTGACGCAAGCCCTAATTATGACTTTTTTGAAATTCAGTCAAATACGGCCAACACGTGAAGGACCTGTGAAGCACCAGCGACACCTACGGCGTCAAAGCCCGTAAAACATCCCACATCTACCGCTGGTAGATTACAACAATGCAGCACTCACGGCTGATGGCACAATCGAACCGTCATCATTGCACGGATATCGAGGCACCATGGACGAAGAGCTTGATTACCTATGGGAGACCCTGGGCCTCGAGATTACTGCTGACCTTTGGCCCGAACGGGACAAAATCCATCCCACACTGCGCCCCGCCATCACGGTGATGCAGGCAAAATACCGCCGTGCATCCTTTTTGATCATGCGAGTGTCATGGCACGCGGGACTCCCCGACCTTAAGCGAATCCAGGCAAGCCTCGTCGAGCTGTCCGGTATGCCGACCGTCATATCCGAGGCGCACCTGGAGCAGCGCCAGCGCGAGCGGCTGCAACAGCAGCGGATTCCCTTTATCTGCCCCGGCGTTCAGGCATATCTGCCCTTTATGGACGAGGAGTACTGGAGCGGCAAGCCCAACAAGCACGTAAAGGTCTACGATCCGCACGAATGGGCACAGCTTGAGGATTAGCGCATATGCCCGCCAGCCGGGATAGTGCGCATGCCCGCCAACCGGAAAGCTCATCCCGGAATTTACGTCCAGAACGGGACGCGCTTTCCCCTAGAGGCCCCAAACGGAAACCGTATCCCAGATTTCGCGCTCAAACTGGGATACGGTTTCCGCTAGCCCCTTCAACCGGAAACTGCGTCCCGGAATCCGAGCTCAAAACGGGACGCACTTTCCGCAGCCACTACAGCAGCACCTCGGTCCAGGCCGCTTCCTTAAACCCAGGAATCGCAAAGTCGTCGCCCACCAGCAGCGGACGCTTGACCAGCATGCCGTCGGTCGCCAGCAGCTCGTAGCACTCCCGATCCGTCATGCCCGCATCCAGACGCGCCTTCAGGCCCAGCTCTCGATATTTCATGCCCGACGAATTAAAGAAGCGCCGCACCGGCAGCCCCGAACGAGCAATCCAGGTCGCAAGCTCATCAGCCGTGGGATTGTCCAAAACGATATCGCGATCGATATACTCTACCCCATGTTCGTCCAGCCATGCCTTGGCCTTCTTGCAGGTCGAGCACTTGGGATATTCAACAAACAATACCGCCATGGGATTTCCTTTCTTAGAGAAAACAGGTGTCTGGAAAACTGCACATCGACGACCACTCGCGATTGCAGCCGTTATTGTAGTCAATGTCGAAGCATAGGCAGTCGCGATGTCTCGTCTTAAGGCTAGCGCCTCGCATGGGCGCCGATCGGCCGAGTCGCATGGCGCACCAACGCCGCTGCCAGCAATACCAACAGCATGGCGGTGACATAGCCCGCAGCATCGAATCCTAAATCGATAACGTCGAAATGCCTGCCGGGAACAAAGATCTTATGCACCTGGTCGCCAACGGAGCAGGCAGCGCAAAAGAGAAACACAGGCACGCAACGGGAACACACACTCCATGGACGCCTGGAAAAGCAGACCACGATCACCGAGGCGAACAATCCGACGAAGAAAAACTCTACGGTATGGGCGACGCGACGGACGTTTGCGCCTACCCACATGCGAATGGAAGCAAGTCGACCAGGCTGGACCGTCGAGGCAGCCGGATTGGTACTCTCAGTCATGCCGTCCCCCGCCTGAATTTCACCCGTGATGCCGGTAGCCTGAACGCTCGCAGCCTGACCCTCCACCACGCGCGCGGTGGACTCGCTCAGCAACGACGTCTGCACTGCGTTTTGCTCCGTCAGCACCCAGATGCCCGCCAGCGTTGCGGCGAACAGAGCGATCGCGGTCCACCCGATTATTTTCTTCATGTGCGCCAAAGGCCAACCTCCGTCTTTTTAAATATGAGCGAGTGTAGCCCCAAATGACATCGTCACCGTATCAAAATTTGAATCGCGACAGGAAGCGACAAAGCGACGCAAACCCCTACCCCGCCTCGCGCATCCAGCGATCAAACGTCCCCACGCACACGCCCAGGCACTTTGCTGCCTGGCTGCGGGTAATATCGCCTGCCTCATAGCTATCGCGCACTAGCTCAAACTGAGGAGGGCACGGCTTGCGAGGTCGACCGAAACGGACCCCTCGCGCCCGCGCCGCTGCAATTCCCTCCGCCTGGCGCCGATGGATATTCTCGCGTTCCACCTGCGCCACGTAGCTCAGCAGTTGCAGCACAATATCGACAATCAGGGTGTTGGTCACATCCGGCGCGCCGCTGGCCCTGACACGTGTGTCAAGCAATGGCATGTCCAACACCACAATGGCAACCCCGAGCTCCTTGGTAATGCGCCGCCATTCCTCAAGAATCTCGGAGTAATTACGACCAAGTCGGTCGATAGAAAGCACCACCAGCACGTCCCCGTCTCCCAGAACGTGCAGCAGCTCGCGATAACGCGGTCGATCGAAGTCCTTGCCGCTCGCATGGTCGGCATAAATATTCGCCGAGCCCACGCCATAGGCGCCCAGCGCATCCAGCTGCCGATTAAGATTCTGATCGCGCGAACTCACCCGCGCATAACCGTACACCGTCGCCATCTCATCCCCGCTTTCTTGTAAACCTGCCAAAAAGGGACAGGTTTATTTTGGTAGGTTCTACCTCTCAAATAGCAGGTAAGCGGGCGGCCGAGCAGACGGCAAGGTAGCCACGATTCAAATGCGAAGGGCGGTCCCGAAAGGCCGCCCTCCGCTCCCCCACCATGAGTCGGGATTTGGCTAATGGATAAGCTTAAAGTCCAAGTGCCCACGCGTGGTATTGACGCGCGAGACCTCGACAATCACGCGCTGCCCCAGCTCGTAACGAGTCCCCGTGTCGGCACCTGTGAGCGTAAGCGCGTCCTCGTCGAACTCGAACCACTCGTTGCCCAGGCTCTTGATCGAAATCAAGCCTTCGACCTGCGTTAGATCCAAGCGCACAAAGAGGCCCATGCTGCTAACCCACGAGACGGTTCCGGCATAGCGCTCGCCCAGACGGTCCTCATAGTACTGGGCAATCTTGATCTTTTGTGTCGCATGGCTGGCGGCATCTGCCGCGCGCTCGGCATCGCTGCATGCGCGGCAGATCTGCGGCAGAATGCGCGGCAGCGACTCGCGCCCCTTGCCGATCAGCCGCGGCGTACGGACCAAGGCGTCCTTGCCGCCGAGCTGCTCGTAGGCCAACTGCAGTTTGAGCACGCGGTGCACCACCAGATCGGGGTAGCGACGGATGGGACTCGTAAAGTGACAGTAGCACGGCGCGGCGAGCGCAAAGTGGCCCTCGTTGCGCGGCTTGTACAGCGCGCGCTGCATGCTGCGCAGAAGCAGCATGTTGACGAGCGGTGCGTTGGCCGTACCGGCGGCAGCATCGACTGCGGCCTGCAGCTCATCGGGACTCCCCAGGGCAATACCGGCAGCACGGCGATCGTCGATGATGCCTAGCTGCGCCAGCGCAACGGCGGCACCGTGCAGGCTATCGGGGCTCGGATCCTCATGCACGCGATAGCAGGCCTCGATATCACGGTCCGCCAGCCACTCTGCAACGCACTCGTTGGCGAGCAGCATGGCTTCCTCGATAAGCGACGTGGCACACGAACGCTCACGCGCCACAATCTGCACGGGCACTCCGTCCTCATCCAATAGAGCGCGAATCTCGGCCGTGTCAAAATCGACTGAGCCGCGGGCGCGACGAATACGACGGCGAAGTTCGGCGAGTTCGTTGGCGGCGACAAGGAAACCGCCGAGGTCGATGTTGTAGCCGCGGGCGGTCTCCTCGCACGCAAGACCGCGCTCAAGCGCTTCCTCGCGCGAGGCCTCGGCAGCCGCAACATCCTCGGCCGCACCCTCCAGCACCGAATACTCAACCGCACCGGCACGCACCAGCAGCGCCTCGGCGCCGTCATAGTCCATACGCACACGCGAGCGAATCACGCTGGGGTACGGATCGTAATGCCGCACGCGACCCCGCTCATCGAGCTCGATATCGACGGTAAACGCAAGACGGTCCTCGTCAGGGCGAAGCGAGCACAGGTCACAGGACAGGCGTTCGGGCAGCATGGGAAGCACGCGATCGGCCAGATACACCGATGTCGTACGATGGCGAGCCTCAAGATCGATATGCCCGTCCCAAGCCACATAGTGTGAAACGTCGGCGATATGCACACCCAGCTTGTAGCCACCCTCGGGCGTGCGCTCCAGCGAAATGGCATCGTCAAAGTCGCGCGCGTCGACCGGGTCGATCGTGATGACAAAGCGGTCGCGCAGATCGCGGCGGAGCGGGTCCTTAAGCGCCGCGGACACATCGAGCGAAAGCCCCTCGGCCTCGTCTAGCGCGGTCTCGGGATAGCTATCGGTATAGCCGTAACGCGCCATCACATATTGAACGCCCAAATCGGGCGCGTCATCTCCGCCAATGCGGCGTTCGATCGTCACGGTGCCCGATTCCAGGCGCGTCGGGTAGGTCAAAATGCGCGCGACAACGGCATCACCCGGGTGGACACCCAGACGATCCGCCGAGGTATCCTCGGGCAAAATGAAGAAGTCGGCCTTCAAGCGCGAATCGAGCGGCTCGATCACACCGAGCGGACCGGCGGTCTGGTACGTACCCACCACGCTTATGGCTGCGCGCTCAACTACGCCCTCGATCACGGCGCGACGCTCGCCATGCGGGCTATTCTTAATGCTCACGGCAACGGTATCGCCGTCCATGATCTCACGCTTGCCGCGACCCATGACCTTGTAGTCGCCATTCTCGGTTATGACATAGGCACTGTGCTCATGGAGCTGCACGCGCCCGGTCAGGCTCGGACGGCGTTCGCTGCGCACCGGCCCGCGCTTATTGCGAGCTCCACGCTTATGCTTGTTATTGCGCCCCATGGCGCCTCCTAACTATCGATTGCGAACTCCAAAGAGTCTACCCAAATGATTCGCTTTCCTGCCGTCCCCTAGGGATCAAAAAACGGGCCGCCCCATAAGAGACGACCCGTTGGAAGGGATGAATTCCAGGCATGCCTACACGCGCAGGTAGCGACGCATGGCGATGGCAGAACCAAAGAGGCCGATAATCACGCCGACCAGAATCAGCGCAGCATAGGTCACCAGGTAGTACTGCATCGGCAGGGCAAACGACATCCAGCCGATGCTCTCCTGCAAACGCGGAATCATCAGATTGCGCAGCAGCTCCAGAACGCCGATGGAAAGCAGCGAGCCCAAAATGGCCTGCAGTACGCCCTCGGTGATAAACGGGCCACGAATGAAGCCGTTGCTGGCGCCGACCAGACGCATAATCGCAATCTCACGACGACGCGCCGTAATGGACAGGCGAATCGTGTTGTTGATGAAGATGAATGCGATAAAGGTCAGAAGGCCAACGAGCACCACGGCGGCGATGCGGATGTAGTTGGTCACCTGGAACAGGCGGCTCACTTCCTCCTGGCCGTACAGCACGCTCGCGTTGACGTCGCCGTCATCCGCGATCTTCTGGAAATCGGCATCCTTCTTGAGCTTCTTGGCCGTGCTCTCGACCTGAGACGGATCGTCCATCTCAATCGCAAACGAGGCGGGCAGCGGGTTCTGGCCGTCGAGCGCGCTCATGGTGGCGTCGGCGTTACCCGACATCTTGCTCGTGTACTCGGCCAGCGCGTCGTCCTTATCCTTATAGGTCACGGACTTGACGTTGCTCCACGTCTTGAGCTCGGCCTCAAAGGCCTGGATGTCTGCCTGATCGGCGTCATCGCTAATAAAGGCATTAATGACAACCTGATCCTCGACGGTACCGATCACGGAGTTCAGCATCGCGGAACCCATAATGAACAGGCCGATGATAAACAGCGAAAGGAAGATCGTGATGACGGCGCCGAGCGAGGTAGTCCAGTTACGGAAGAAGTGGCTGATTGCCTCTTTGAAGGAGTAGCCCACGTTAGTTGGTGCCATAGTTGCCGTAACCTCCCCTCTCCTGGTCGCGAATAACGTGGCCGCCCTCGAGGGCGATCACGCGACGGTGCATGCTATCGACCATCTCGCGGTCGTGCGTGGCGACGATCACGGTGGTGCCGGTGCGGTTAATACGCTCGAGCAGCTTCATGATGCCCAGCGAGATCGCCGGGTCGAGGTTGCCCGTCGGCTCGTCGCAGATCAGCAGCGGCGGACGGTTGACCATAGCGCGGGCGACGGCAACGCGCTGCTGCTCGCCACCGGAAAGCTGGTCGGGCAGCGAGTCCATCTGATCGGCCAGGCCGACCAGACGCAGCACCTCGGGCACCTGGCTGCGAATGACGCCCTTGGGCTTGCCGATGCACTGCAGGGCAAACGCCACGTTTTCGTAGGCGGTCTTTTGCGGCAGAAGCTTAAAGTCCTGGAACACGGCGCCAATCTGGCGGCGCAGGAACGGAACCTTGCGGTTCTTGATCTTCATGAGGTCCTGACCGGCAACCAGGATGCGGCCGCTCGTCGGCTTGACGTCACGGTTGAGCGTCGACAGCAGCGTGGTCTTACCCGAGCCGGAGTGACCGACCAGGAAGACGAACTCGCCCGGATAGATCTCGATGTTGATGTCGTCGAGTGCAGGCTTGTTGGGCTGTGCCGGATAGATCTTGGTGACATGCTCCATAAGGATGACGGGCTCGACACCGGCCTGCTTGGCCATCTTCTTGCGGCTGGCCTGCGGATCGATGGGCGCAAACACCGACGTAAAATCGGGGTTGTTGAGCGCGTTATCGAGGCTTGCGACCTCGGCTGCCTGATCGCTCTCGACCACCGGGGCAGCAGGCTGCGTGGGGTCGGGAATAGCGGCAAAGAGACCGGACTGCGCAGGCTGAGGAGCCGGCGTCGCAGGGGCCAAGGGGTCGGGAATGCCGGCCATGGTAGGCTGCGGCGTGGCGGCACCAGCCTGAGGCTGCTCCACGCGAGCGGTCACGGCCTGAACGGGCTCAAAACCCGCCGTGCCGGAAAGCGCGACATCGCTGGTTGGATTGTAGGCAAAGGGATCGGATGCCGGCTGTGCCTGATCTGCCGGCTGAGCGGGGGCCTGAGCAACAGGCTGGCCCTCTGAATCCGGAGTGGCGAAACGACTGCCCTGGACGCCTGCCTGCGTCTTGGGGGCATCATCGCCCGCACCGGAGGTACGGAAGTGGTTACCCACTGGTGCTCCTTATCGTCGTGCGTTTAAACTACATGAGCGCTTAATATTTTAGCAGCATTAGCTTTGCTGCACATAAGAAGCATGGCCGTGTTTGGGTCCCTCCGGCCGGACACAGGGTTACTTTCCAAATCGTCCTCGGACATGTCGGAGCCTCCGCTGCGCACTACGTGCGGCGGGGGCTCCTCCGTCCTGCGGAAAGATTTGGAAAGTAACCCTGTGTCCGGCCTGCGATAACTAAGGGGTCGCTGCGTTTTACTTGGGTGCAGCAGCGCCGTGCTTGGGGGCTGAATTGCACTTTGCTGGTCTGGCCCCGTTTCCCGGAGAAAGCCTTTACTTGGTGCGGGCCTAATTTGTTTGTTGCCGACAAAAAACAGGGGCGTCCTCTTTGAGGACGCCCCTGTTATGGATTGCATACGGTTGCTGAAGCGATACTTTGCCTCGTCTTGCCCTAGGCCAAGAACTCCTTGGTGGTCGCCACGATATTGGCGGCGTCCAGGCCATACTTGTGCAAGAGCTCGGCACCCGGGCCAGACTCACCGAAGGTGTCGTTGACGCCGATCTTCTTGAGCGACGTCGGGCACTGCTCGCACAGGACGTCGGCAACGGCGCTGCCCAGGCCACCGATCACAGAGTGCTCCTCGACGGTCACGACGTGACCGGTCTTGGTGGCGCTCTTGACGATCAGGTCGGCATCGATGGGCTTGATGGTGTGCATGTTGATGACCTCGGCGTCGATGCCCTCGGCAGCGAGCTGCTCGGCGGCCTCGAGAGCCTCGCCGACCATCAGGCCGCAGGCAATGATGGTCACATCGGCGCCCTCGCGCATGACAATGCCCTTACCCAACTCGAACTTGTAGGTCTCGGGGTCGTTGATAACCGGCGAGGCCAAACGAGCGAAGCGCATGTACACCGGACCGTCGCACTCGTAGGCGGCGCGCGTCACGGCGCGGGCCTCGACGTCGTCGGCAGGAACGATCACAGTCATGCCAGGGATGACGCGCATCAGGGCGATATCCTCGCAGCACTGGTGTGTGGCGC
>CABUAL010000071.1 GCA_902489515.1 uncultured Collinsella sp.
TGCTAACTTGGCCGGGCAAACCCTCCCTTGTACTCTATCAAGGTAAAGTGTATGATTCTGAACGTTACATGACTCACTTTACCTAACTAAAGTGCCATCAAGGGGGAATACCATGAATACCGATATGTCTCGTCGTCAGTTTGTTGGTCTAGCCGGTTCGCTCGCTACGGTTCTAGGCCTTGGCCTGGTAGGCTGCGGTGGTGGTGCCGGTAAGGGTTCCGCTGCTGGCTCTGCCGCGGCCAAGGATGTGAAGGGCGCTGCGGAGTCCAAGAAGCTCGTGGTGGGCTTTGATAAGTCCTATCCTCCGTACGGCTTTGTGGGCGACGATGGCGAGTACACCGGATTTGATCTCGATCTTGCCAAGGCTGTTGCCGATAAGCAGGGCTGGGAGGTCAAATACGAGGCCATCGATTGGGATGCCAAGGACACGCTGCTTAACTCGGGCGCCATCAACTGCATCTGGAACGGCTTTACCATGGAGGGCCGTGAGGACGACTACACGTTCTCCGAGCCGTACATGCTCAACGAGCAGGTGCTGGTGGTCAAGAAGGATGCGGGCATCAAGGGCTGGGACGATCTTGCCGGCAAGACTGTGATTACCCAGACTGATTCCGCTGCGCAGGACGTGCTTGAGGGTGACCAGAAGGATCTGGCGGCGACGTTTGCCACGCTCGACACGATCGGCGAGTACAACACGGCCTTTATGCAGCTCGAGAGCGGCGCGGTCGATGCCGTGGCTTGTGACCTTTCGATTGCCCAGTATCAGCTTGCCGCCAAGCCCGATGCCTATACGCAGCTTGATGAGCCGCTGTCCAGCGAGCACTACGCCGTCGGCTTTAAGAAGGGCGACACCAAGTCGGCCGACGCCGTGACCGAGTCGCTCAAGGCGCTCTACGAGGACGGCACGGTTAAGGACCTGTGCGACAAGTATTCAAGCTATGGTCTATCTTTCGATAATTGGGTTTTGAAATAGCCACAGCACCCAACCTTGCGGCTCCAACCCTCCTCGCGTACCAAAGTACGCTTCGTCGGGCTTGTCGCTCGCAATCTTGGGCACTGTGCCTATTTCAATTAACGCCCGCTGTTCTGTTGCTGTGAAAGAGAGGGTAGGTTGTCTATCCAAGTCATGATGCAGATGCTTGGCCAGGGATTCTTGGTCAGTTTGCAGTTGTTTGTGCTGACGCTGCTGGGGTCGATTCCGCTGGGAATCCCCGTGGCGTTTATGCGCATGAGCAAAATCGCGCCGCTTCGCTGGATCGCGCGCATCTATATCTCGGTCATGCGCGGCACGCCGCTCATGCTGCAGATGTTTGCCATCTACTTTGCCCCGTACTACGTGTTTGGCATTTCGCTCACTCCCGATTCCAAGTGGACGGCGTGCGTCGTGGCGTTCATCATCAACTACGCCGGTTACTTTGCCGAGATCTATCGCTCGGGCCTGCAGTCCATTCCGCGCGGTCAATACGAGGCAGCCGAGGTGCTGGGCTATTCGCGCATGCAGACGTTTCTGTATATCGTGATGCCGCAGGTCGCCAAGCGTATTCTGCCTGCGATGGGCAACGAGATCATCACGCTGGTCAAGGACACGTCGCTGGCGTTTGCCATTGGCGTGGGTGAGATGTTCTCGACGGCCAAGGCGCTGGTCGCCTCGCAGGTGAGCATGGTGCCGTTTGCGATCGCGGCGCTAATCTACTGGGTCTTTAACTTCGTCGTCGAGATGCTGCTGGGCGCTGCCGAAAAGAAGCTGGACTATTACCATGACTAACTCAGTGATGAAAATCGAAAGCGCGCGCAAGGCGTTTGGCGGCAATGAGGTGCTCAAGGATATCTCGCTCGAGGTCAAGCGTGGCGAGGTCGTGGCGATTATCGGGCCTTCGGGTGGCGGCAAGTCCACGCTGCTGCGGTGTGCCACGCTGCTCGAGACACTCGACGGAGGCTCACTCTCGTTTGGTGACCTTGCCGTTGCGACGGATGCGGGTTCGGGCGCGGTCTATGCGAAGGGCGATGTGCCCAAGCGGGCACGCTCGCGATTCGGCCTGGTGTTCCAAAATTACAACCTGTTCCCGCACTATACCGTGATGAAAAACATCATCGATGCTCCGATTCGCGTGCTCAAGCGCCCGCGCGAGCAGGCTGAAGCACGTGCGCGTGAGTTGATCGCGCAGATGGGGCTTACGGGCAACGAGAACAAGGTGCCATGTGAGCTTTCGGGCGGTCAACAACAGCGTGTGAGTATCGCCCGCGCCTTGGCGCTCGATCCGGAGATCCTGTTCTTTGATGAGCCGACTTCGGCGCTCGATCCCGAGCTGACGGCCGAGGTGCTGCGTGTCATTAAAGACCTTGCCGCGCAGAATATGACGATGGTGATCGTGACCCATGCGATGCAGTTTGCGCGCGATGTTGCCGACCGCGTGATCTTTATGGATGGCGGCCGCATTGTCGAGGAGGGTCCTGCCGAGCAGGTTATCGACCATCCGCGTGAGCAGCGCACCCGTGAGTTCTTGAGCCGTATCGAGGGATAGGCTCAGGTATTTACTCAACTATTAATTGAGGCGAAGCCGCCGCAGGTCTTACGGTCTGTGGCGGCTTTTTGTTTGCATCGACGGGGTTCAATAATCGCCTCACAAGCTTGTCTCTTCCTCTCGCCGCCTGTATTCATACGTGCGCCGAAAGGTATGCATGGACAGCCGCCCGTGAGGGTAGGGTGGTGGCATAGGACATTTGGAGGGTGAGTCGGCTCGGCTGCCGACCATGCTGCTCCCGGGATGGCACCGACCGCGAACTCTCCCCGTTGGCGTCGCGCATTGCGCGCGGCCCTGCAAGGAGGTCATCATGGGTGCTCCCAAGACCGGTAACGTAAGGAACGTGGTGCTCGTAGGCCAAGGCGGGGTGGGCAAGACTTCACTCGCCGAGGCCATGCTCCACCTTTCCGGCAAGACCGCCCGCCTGGGCGGCCACGACGGCACCAAGCCCACGCTCGACTATGACCCCGAAGAGGTTAAGCGTGCGTTTTCCATCTCGACGACCATTGCGCCGATCGACTGGAAGGGCGCGCGCATCAATGTGCTCGATGCCCCGTGCTACCCCGATTTTATCGGCGACGCCTTTGCCGCGATGAGTGTTTGCGAGACGGCTCTGTTTGTGGTCGACGCCGAGGCCGGCCCGCAGCCTACGACGGTTAAGCTCTGGTATGCCGCCGAGGACCTGCGCCTGGCGCGTGCGGTGTTCGTAAACCGCCTGTCGCGCTCCGAGGCCAGCTTTGCGACCACGATGGGCCTGCTGCAGGAGCGCTTTGGCACGCGCCTGGGCGCCGTGACCCTTCCCTGGGGCGAGGGCGAGGACTTTGACGGCATCATCGACCTGGTGCGCATGAAGGCGCGCCATTGCAACGGCACCGAAGCCGTTGAGTCGGAGATTCCCGAGGAGTATCGTGCCCAGGCCGAGGAGGCCCATGACCATCTGTGCGAGCTGGTGGCCGAGGCTGACGACGAACTGATGATGAAGTACTTGGAAGGCGAGGAGACGCTGACGCAGGAGGAGCTTGAGGGCTTGCTGTCGAAGGCGATTGCCGAGCGCATCTTTGTGCCGGTCTTTGCGGGCGATTGCATTAAGGAGCAGGGCGTCAACTCGCTGATGGACGACATCGCCACGTACTTCCCGGCGCCGACGGACTACGGCGAGATGCCGCTCATCGACGGTGATTCGCTCAAGATTTCGAGCGACGATGACCGTCCGGTGGCGTTTGTGTTTAAGACGCTGGCCGATCCGCAGCAGGGTCGCATCAGCTTTATCAAGGTGCTGACGGGTACGCTTGAGCCGGGTCTTGAGCTGATCAACGCGCGTACCCGCAAGAGCGATCGTCTGGCCCACCTGTATGTGATGTGCGGCCGCGACATGACCGAGGTCGGTCACGCCTATGCCGGCGACATCATCGTGGCGCCCAAGCTGGCGGCCGAGACGGGCGATACGCTCTCGATTACCGGTAAGGTCGAGGCTGCGGCGTTTAAGTTCCCCAACTCGCAGTACCGCATTGCCATCGAGGCCGAGAACCGTGGCGACGAAGAGAAGCTCTATACGTTTATCGAGAAGGCCTGCAAGGCCGATCCGACCATGAGCATCGACCGCGACGAGGAGACCGGCCAGACCATTATCTCCGCCGTTGGTGAGGCGCAGGTTTCGGTGCTGCTCAATCGTTTGGAGGATCGCACCAAGGTCGTAGCCAAGAGCGTGCCGATCCGCATTCCGTATCGCGAGACCATTCGCCGTACGGCAAGTGCCCAGGGCCGCCATAAGAAGCAGACCGGCGGCGCCGGTCAGTACGGCGACTGCTGGCTGCGCGTGGAGCCGCTCATTGGGCCCGACGGCACGAGCGATGGCTATGAGTTTGTGGACGAGGTCGTGGGCGGCCGCATTCCGCGCTCGCTGATCCCCGCCGTGGACAAGGGCGTCCAGGAGACCATGAAGGACGGCATCATTGCCGGCTATCCGCTCACGGGCATTCGCGTGGCTGTGTACGACGGCTCGTATCACAGCGTCGACTCCAACGAGATGGCGTTCCGCGCGGCGGCTCGCATCGGCCTGCGCAAGGCATGTGCCGATGCCGACCCGGTGGTGCTTGAGCCCATCGAGGAAATCACGGTGACTATTCCCGAGAGCTACGCCGGCGCCGTGATGGGCGACATCTCGGCCTCGCGCGGTCGCGTGACAGGCATGGAGACCGATGAGCGCGGAGACACCGTGGTTATCGCGCAGGCACCTCTCGCCGAGCTGACGGATTACTCGACGCGCCTGCGCTCTATCACGCGCGGCACGGGTGACTTTACCATGAAGCCCGCCGGCTACGAGCAGGTGCCCTATGACGTTCAGGCCAAGCTGGTCGAGCGCTATGAGGAGGGTCGCGCCAAGTAGCGTGTGATTTTGCCTGCAATGTAGGTGCTGACGAAAAGGCCGCCCTGGGTAACCCGGGGCGGCTCTTTTTGATTCCTTGGGGACGGAGGAAAACGGATCATTTAGGCTTTGGGGCAGCTTGGTCGGTCCTAGTCTCCCGAGGCCTGATTGCGGCCGGTGGTGTAGTCGATCTGCACGTGCGGCTGCAGGTTGTAGCAATATACGTGGAAGCAGAGGGTCTTGCCGTGGTCCTCGACCGATTGCGCCTCAAGGCGCATGCCACGGCAGACAAGTTCCTCTTCGTTATACATAGGCGTGACGCGGTAGAGCACATGGTTGCCCGTATCGCGAATATAGTTGAGAATCTGCTCTTCAAACGGCAGCATGCCCGTCTCGTTGAGATAGCGCGTGCCGGTGAGGAGATTCTTGCGGTTGGCGTTTTCGCCGCAGAGCGACCAGGCGATAAGGTGGCAGCGGTTGTAGAGGCTCTGGCCCGGAATAAAGTCGTAGCGCTGCTGGTGCCAACCGGCAGGATGGATGCGCGAGATATCGCCGCGCTTTCCCTGTCCGAGCGACTCGGGGCCTACACAGGCGAGCGCCTTGCGAGTGCGACCCAGGCTGTCGAGCTTGGAGAATTTCTTAAAGCAGCCCTCTTCGGTGGCGCGATCGTATTCATCGAGTGTGAATGACGGCGTGCCGAGCGGGTGCGTGCTGTCGGCGCGAAGGGCAACGTAGGGGTTGCCGGCGTAGTCGGGAATGCTGCTGAGATAAACACCGCGGGCGCGGTTGAGGTCGGGGTTTTCGACCTCGTCGATGGGGGTGGCGGCACTGCCCGCGGAAACGTCGTCATCGGTGTCGGTCGCGGCGGAATCGGAGCCATCGCCAGAGTCCTGGCTGTTTTGAGGGTCCGCCGCGCTCGCCGTTCCCGATTCGAGCCGAGCGACCAGGTCTGCCTCGTCGTCGGTGCGGCTGGGACTCTCGTTTTGTTTTTCGGCCAGAGCCGCCGCCTGCTCATCGCCTTGCGGCGACAGCAACTTGGGCGCTCCGTCGAGCGATCCCGTAAACAGCGCAAACCCCAGCACCACGGCGGTGCCGATGGAAAGTGCTTGCTTGTAGGCGGGCTTGCGCGACATTGAGGCTCCTGGATGGACGGTTGGGAATCTACCAGTCTAGCAGGAGCCGGCAAGGGCCGTTCTGTCGAACAAATACTTAAGATTTGAGACAAACGCTACTGATTCATTTGTCCCGCGGTCTAGATCGAGGTGGAGTCGAGCCAGTTGAGCTTGCACTCGAGAATGCGCTGCTCGCCGGGTTCGCTGCTTCCGTCAAGTAGGGCGAGCAGCATCTCGGCTGCTTCGCGACCTTCTTGGTCGACGGGCTCGATGATGGTGGAGACGGTCGGTGTGGTGAGATTAGTCCAGTCTTCGCAGTTGAGTCCCAAAAGGCCGATTTGCTGCGGAAGCAGATGGGCCATTGGCTGGAGGGCCTTGTAGACACGGGGAAGTGCCCACTGATTTTGCACGAAGATAAGGGTTCGCTTGGCGGGATTGAACTTGAATTTAAAGTATTCAGTGAGCTCGTTGATTGACGGCTTGTTGTGATCGATGGGAATCGCTTTGTAGAGCTGCCCGTTCGCTGCCAGCGCCTCGGCATACCCCTGAAAACGCTCCATGCGGGTGCGCATTTCGGTCATGTTGGCGGCAATGGAAAAGAAATCTTCGTAGCCGGCGTCGAGGAGTGCCTGTGTGGCGTTGTACACGCCGTCGTAAAGGTTGGTTTTGATCCAGCTGGTACCTGGGCTATAGATGGCCGCATCGAAAAAGACGACCGGCTTGCCGGCGCGTCTAATGCGGTCATGCACGGCTTTGAAGTTTGCCGTGGGCTGGATGATAAAGCCATCGACGCCCAGCGAGAGCATCTTGTCGACGTACATGAGCTCGGTCTCGGGGTTAAAGTTGCTCGTGCAAACGACCGTCTGGTAGCCCGCGGGGAGCATGACCTGCTCCATGCCATTGAGAACGAGCCCCGCCCATTTGTTGGTGTTATCCAAAATGATGATGGCAATGACGTGGGTTTGCTTGCCGGTGAGCGTCTGCGCTTGGGCGTTGGGAACGTATCCGAGTTCCTTAATGACGCGCGCGATTTTGTTCTGCGTCTTCTCGCTAAGCTTTTCTCGTTTGTCGTTGAGGTAATACGAGACGCTTGCCGTCGAGGTTCCCGCCTCTCGAGCGACGTCTGCGATCGTAACGCGCTGTTTTGCCACAGCGACTCCTTCCGACAGATGAGCATTTTCCAACATGATGACTTTGAGTCTTGGTGAAGGATACGCTTCGGTGAGCGGCTTTTTCCTTTCATATGAGTATGCAACAAATGCGGCATACGGGTGGGGTCGAAATTTGTGACCGGCATGCGCATCTGCCGTCTACCGAGAAAATCAAATACTTCTTGACTTTTGAAATCGAGGGCAAAATCGCAGGATTCATTTTTGGTTAAACGCATAACTAAATCGCATAACCAACGCTCTGACCTGCGCGTTTACCGAAATAAGCTGGCATTAAGAAAAACGAGCACCTATATTGTTCTTGTCGAAAAGACAGCAAGTCCAAACGGCAGGGGATGCTCCGGAGGCCTCCGCAAACGGTGTCTTGCGCACGCAACTCTATGAAAAGAGGGAAGCAATGAAGATCGTAGGCGTTGCCGCCTGTACTGTGGGTATCGCCCACACGTATATGGCCCAGAAGGCGATTCAGGATGAATGCGCCGCCCGTGGCATCGAGTGCAAGGTCGAGGCTCAGGGTGGCCTGGGTATCGAGAATGAGCTCACGCAGGAAGACGTGGACTCCGCCGACCTGGTCCTGGAGTCCGTCGACGTGGGTGTCGAGAACGAGGACCGTTTTGAGCAGAAGATGGCCGAGGGCAAGTTCCTGAAGGTCGGCACCTCTGATGTAATCGCCGATCCGGTAAAGATCATCGACCAGGCCATTGAGATCATCAAGGCGACGGGTGGCGCCGTTGACGCGCCCAAGGCCGAGGCCAAGGCAGAGAAGAAGGCCGTCTCCGCTGCCCCGCAGGCCCCGACACCGGCGTCCAAGCAGTCTATCTTTGCCGATCCTGGCAAGACGCTGCTCAATG
The DNA here is from genome assembly GCA_902489515.1 of uncultured Collinsella sp. Classification (GTDB taxonomy): domain Bacteria; phylum Actinomycetota; class Coriobacteriia; order Coriobacteriales; family Coriobacteriaceae; genus Collinsella. The sequence continues at coordinate 8,020 of CABUAL010000071.1, forward strand.
CATTCAATACCGGCGTTTCCTATTTTATCCCCATCGTCGTTATCGGCGGCGTGTTTCTTGCCTTCTCGCTGGCATCCGGTACCGCCGGCGCCAACGGCATGGAGGTTACGAACCCGCTGATGGTGAGCCTTAACACCATCGGCATGGCCGGCATCTCCATGATGATCCCGGTGCTTGCGGCATACATCTCCTACTCGATGGCCGGCAAGCCCGCGCTCGCCCCCGGGAGGCGGTCTTGTTGATGGGGCCACCCATATCG
>CABUAL010000072.1 GCA_902489515.1 uncultured Collinsella sp.
GGCGCCCTGGGCACTAATATTTGTGGTCGATTATGTGCGCGACTCGCCGCATGCAAGATCGCCGCCCGCTGCTCGTCGGTCACCGCTACGGGACGGCCGTCGTCATCACGCGCGAAGGCACGCGTGGAGGAACGGTGCTCCAACGTGTCCAGCACCGCATTGCCCGTAGTCTCGACCGGATAGCCGTACGTATCCACGCCCGCAGCTCCGCCGCAGTACTCGGCGCCCGTCATACAAACCTGCTCGCTCATCGCCCTACCCTCGCCATTTCTTTAAGAAGCCTTTACGTTTCCGTGTAATTCCCGTCCATTATCGCGCAGGTCGCCACTACATTGCGCCACACCGCCGCACGTGCGCGTTAATATGGCTGGTTGTTGCGCGCAGCCACCAATTGCAGCGCATATCTTGGTAACAATCGGGTAAACCCCCGCTTTCGTACGTTTTAGTTTGTGAGGAGTCTCAGCATGTTCGCTGCCGCCATCTCGCTCGTCGGTCTTGCGGCGACCGTCTACCTTGTCTTGCGCGAGGCCAAGGCCATTTGCGCTCAGTCGGGCACCGTTGCCAAAAGCGCTCTTGGGTGGAGCGTCGCCTTCGGCCTGTTCCAGCTCTTTTTGACCATTTGGGGCGCCATTGGCCTCGTCGCCCAAAACGAGCCGCTCGCCTTTGTGATGCTCATCCTGACCAACGCCATCCTCACCGGCTGCGCTTGGGCCAGCATCGCACGCGACCGCATCGCCCCGCGCGTCTTTGCGTTCGCCAAGCCCGACGCCCCCGCCCCCACCGGCAAGCTCGCCCGCCTGCGCGGCGCCTTTGTGGGCAAACCACTCGTCGCCGCCGTCCTGTGCCTGCTGCTCGCCGGCGTCTTTGCGCTGCTGGGCATGGAGGTCTCGTCCAACCACGACTTTACCTGGGTCTACCCCCTGTGCATCCTGCTCGAGTGGGCCATCATCACCGTGCTCATGACCGGCTTGTTCTTCCTATTCCAGCGCCACGGCGCAGCTCCCGCGGTCCTGGCCTTTGCCCTCTTTGTCCTGGGCATTGCCGAGTTCTTCGTCATCACGTTTAAATCCATGCCCATCCAGCCGGGCGACCTTTCGGCCATCTCCACCGCCGCCGCGGTCGCCGGCAACGGCTACACCTTCTCGATCTCGCTGTTCTGCGTGCTGTCCATGGGCTTTACCGCCATCGCCATGCTGCTGTGCGAGTACGCCGGCCTGGTGGCACCGCACCGTCAGAAGGGTGCCGTCAACGCCAAGCGTATGCTGCTCACCAACCTGCTCGTGGCAGTGCTGTGCCTGGGCGGCGTAACCGCGCATGTCACGCTCATCGACTACTACAACACCCTCGGCATTACCGTCTACACCTGGCGCCCGCTCGAGAGCTACTGGCGCGAGGGCTACCTGCCCGCCTTTATTAGTGCGGCGCAGTCCATCAAGCCGCCCAAACCCGCCGACTACTCCGTCGACGATGCCAAGGCCACGCTCAAAAAGTACGCCAAGGCCTACGACAAGTCCGACGCGGCCAAGAGCGACGAGCGCGCCGCCGCAAAGGAGCAGTTCGACAGCGAGAAGCCCACGGTCATCGCCATCATGAACGAGACCTTCTCGGATCTATCCATCTACCAGAATATGCGCGCCGGCTACGAGGGCCCGCAGTACTTTAAGAGCCTGTCCAACTGCCTCAGCCGCGGCAAGCTCTACGTGAGCGCCTACGGCGGCGGTACCGCCAATACCGAGTTTGAGTTTATGACCGGCAACTCCATGGCCAACCTGGGCTCGGGTGTGTACCCCTACACCATCTACAACATGGAAACGACCGGGAACCTGGCAGAGCAGTTCAAGTCGCTCGGATATTCCACCACAGCCATGCACCCCAACCACGCGACCAACTGGAACCGCGAGAACGTCTACAAGGACTTTGGCTTTGACCAGTTCCTGTCTATCAACGATTTCCAGGGAGCCGACACCCTGCGCGGCATGGTGACCGACCAGGCTACCTACGACAAGATTCTTGAGCTGCTCGACCAGAACGCCGATCCGCAGTTTATCTTCGACGTGACCATGCAGAACCACTCGGGCTACGATACGGGCCTGCTGCCGGTCGACAAGCAGATGCACCTGAACATCGACACGACCGACCTGGACGCCAAGACCGTCGAGGACGGCACGCTATCCGATGTCGACGAGTATGTCTCGTGCATCGAGCAGTCCGACCAGGCGCTGCGCTACTTCCTCAACGCCTTGAGCAAGCTCGACCGCAAGGTGGTCGTGGTGTTCTGGGGCGACCATCAGCCGTTCTTCCCGTCCAAGTTCAACGACAAGTGGTTTACCGGCGAGGACGACGCCACGCATCAGGAGCGTCTGTGGCAGACCGACTACATCATCTGGGCCAACTACGACGTTGCCGGCTGCGACCAGACGAGCGAGGTCGACGACCTGTCCACCAACTACCTGTCCACGCAGCTTATGCAGCTGATCGGCGCACCGCTGACCGACTACCAGAAAGTGCACATGACGCTGCGCGAGTCGCTGCCCGCTATCAACTCCGTGGGCTACGAGGACGCCAGCCTGCGCTGGGCGCTCTCCTCCAACGTCACCGGCGACGACGCCGCCGCAGCAGCCGCCACCAAGGCGCGCGAGGATTACGCCAAGATGCAGTACTACGAGATGTTCCGCGACGGCAAGAATGTCTACACCGAGCACTTCCAGACCGAGGCCAACGAAACCGACCCCAACCTGGCACCGGGCACGACCAAGATCAAGTAGCGGGACGCATCCCGATTCGCCTACCCGGGCAATCCCCAACGAGGGCGGACGGGCGCCGGGTAACATCTGCTGCTCAGACAGTCCTGCGCAAGACGAAGGCCACATTAAGTGGCCTTCTTTGCGTGCGGAACTCGCGACAGACGTTACCCGGTGCCCGCTCGCCCTCGCCTCACAGCAGAGGCGCGGCCTGTCATGCGAGTCGCGGAAACTGTGTCCCAGAAATCATGCGCAAAGTGGGATGCGGTTTCCGCCTGCGGGCCCGTTGGAAAACTGCATCCCACTTCGGCTACAAATTCCGGGATGCACTTTCCGCCGAGGTCCTTAACCGGAAACTCCATCCCATTCCAAAGGCAAATTCCGGGACGCATCTTCCGCAACCTCATCCATCCGGAAAGCCCTTCCATCCGGAAAGCCCTTCCCACTCTGAATACATCCAGCGAACGTATGCGAGCGTGTTGTCCAGAACAGCCTCGTCATCGGGGTGATGGAAAAAGTCGCCCCAAACGCTTGCAGCGGTTGTGCCCACAAGTGTCAAGAAAAAAGCCTCGAGAACTTCGAGGCTTTCACATTTGTATTGTTTTGCACGAAGGATCGCGGACGGCGAAGCTACTCTCCCAGTACGGCCTTCTTGGCGGCTGCGGCCATGTTATCCAGATCTTCCTTGGTGGGATGGTCCTTCGCAGCAATCCAGTTGTCGAGCAGCATCTTATAGCGCGCGTTGTCGGGATCTTGCTCGAGCATGGCCTCGTAGCGCTGCTTGACCGCGGGACCCATCTTGCCCTGGCACATCGCCCAGCCCGCAAGCTCGGCATCCCCAGCCAAATTGGAAGTCACGCGATCAATAATCTGCTGGTAATAGCTCTGGTCGGCCCCAAAACCGCAGGTGCCAAACAGGAAGACGCGCTTGCCGTGCAAGGCGGAGAGCAACGCCGCGACCGAAGGCGTGCACGCACCCTTGTCGCACCAAAAACCGACGAGCACCGTGTCGGCCGCGCAGGCGCCCTGCGCCTCGAGCGCAACCTGATCTGCGTCCGCATCGTCGCTCAACGCCGCAGCGTGGACAAACTCAACGCCCGCAGCCTGCAGAGCGCGCTTGATCGCACCCGAAACCATCCTGGTATTACCGCTCTTGCTGTTAACCACCAAAGAGCACGTCATAGTCACGTTGCCTCGTTTCCCCCAAAACTAAAGCCACTATTGCAATTTATTAGATGAATATCTTAGTACTAACGTAACAGATGTAAACCACCGTCTGTCGATTGGCGACGCAGACGACATCTTTGGACAGATTTCGAACAGTATGTACTTCGGATTGAAACCGCCGCAGAACGTTTCACGAATGGCCGAAAAACTGTTTCACAAAACGCCGTCAAATTGTGTCACGGAGTATCGTCAAAATGTTTCACGCGCTGGTAGAACGCTATATAACAAGATCGCTCTATGGGACAAACAAACCTGATTAATTTGCCCCACGGGCTTGCTCACTGGGCGAATTGGCTGCGGTAGAGTTCGGCGTAGAAGCCGCCTGTCGCTAGCAGCTCGTCGTGCGTGCCGCGCTCGATAATCTCGCCGTCGCGCATCACCAGAATGCAGTCGGCGTTGCGGATGGTGCTCAGGCGATGCGCCACCACAAAGCTCGTACGGCCGGCCATAAGCTCGTCGAATGCCGCCTGCACCTGCAGCTCGGTGCGGGTATCGATGCTCGACGTCGCCTCGTCCAGCAGCAGAATCGCCGGGTCGGTGAGCATGACGCGCGCGATGCACAGCAGCTGTTTTTGACCCTGGCTAAACATGCCGCCGTCCTCGCCGATGACCGTATCGTAGCCGCTTGGCAGCTGCACGATAAACTTGTGCGCGTGCGCGCGCTTGGCGGCTTCGATAACCTGTTCACGCGTGGCATCCGGGCAACCGTAAGCGATATTTTCCGCCACCGTGCCCTCGAACAGCCACGTATCCTGCAGCACCATGCCAAAGGCGCGGCGCAGGCTTGCGCGCGTGTAGCCACGCGAAGACCGGCCATCGACCATGATGCGTCCGGCATCGATATCGTAAAACCGCAGCAGCAAATTGATGAGCGTTGTCTTTCCGCAGCCCGTGGGGCCGACCAGGGCAAAACGCATGCCGGGCTTGGCCTCGATGCAGATATCCTGCAGCAGCTTGCGGTCGGGCACATAGCTAAAGTCCACGTGTTCAAAAGTCACCTCGCCACGCGGGGCGGCAAGCTCCACGGTGTCTGGCGCATCGGGCTCCTGCTCGCGGGCGTCGAGCAGTGCAAACATGCGGCGCGCCGAGGCATACGCCGTCTGGATTTGCGTAATGACGTTGGTAACCTCGTTGAACGGCTTGGTGTACTGGTTAGCATAGGACAGGAAAATCTGCACGCCGCCCACCGTAAGCGCCGCGGGCACGCCCGTGATCACGCCCACGCAGCCGATCACAGCGACCACGGCATAGATGATGTTATTGATAAAGCGCGTGCCGGGGTTGGAGAGCGAACCCATAAACTGCGCGCGCTCGCCTGCCGTATAGAGCTCGGCGTTGAGGGCGTCGAAGCGCGCTTGGGCGTTCGGGCCGTAGGCAAACGCATCCACCAGTTTTTGCTCGCCCACATACTCCTCGATATGGCCACCGAGCTGACCTTGAATGCGCTGCTGTGCCGTAAAGCTCTTGTTGGAAAGCTTAGCGATGGCGCCGGCTGCAAAAATGGAAAGCGGCGTGACGAGCACCACCACGAGCGTCATGGTCAGGTTGATGGAGAGCATAAACGCGAGCGTGCCCACAATGGTGATAACGCCGGTAAAGAGTTGCGTGAAGCCTTGCAGCAAGCCATCGCCAACCTGGTCGACATCGTTGACCACGCGGCTCATAAGGTCGCCGTGGGCATGGCTGTCGATAAAGCTGAGCGGCATGCGGCTGAGCTTGTCGCTCGCCTCCACGCGCATGTCGCGCACCGTCTCGTAGGACAGGCGGTTAACGCAGTAGCCCTGCAGCCACTGGAAGGCCGCAGCACCTACGACGACAATCGCGAGCTTGGTGACAAGCGGCAGCAGCGCATCGAAGTCCACCTGTCCGGCGGCGACGATCAGGTCGATGCCTTCGCCGATGAGGATGGGCGTATAGAGTTGCAAGATCACCGAGATGGCGGCGCTCACAAACGACGCCGTAAACGAAATACGGTGCGGACGGACGTAGCCCATCAGGCGGCGGGTCACCGCGCCCACGGGATAGCGCTCAGGGTCGCCAGGCTGGCGTGGGCCGTCGCCCAGGTCGTTGAGCTTGTCGTTGCCGGACACATTGGCCGTCATCGTGGCGACCGAACCGGACGAAGTGTACGGATTCATTTAGCAGCCCTCCCTTGCGCACGTGGATGCCGGGGCAGCCGGGGCGGATGCGGGCGTCGCGCTCCCCTGCTGGCCCTCGAGCTCCTCGCGGCGCAGCTGCGACTGGCAAATCTCGCGATAGAGCTGGCAGGTCGTATACAGATCGTCGTGCGTACCCAGGCCCGCGACCGAGCCGTGGTCGAGCACGCAGATCATGTCGGCATCGCGCACGGTCGAGACGCGCTGGCTCACGATCACCGTGGTCAGCGGGAGTCCGCCCGCGGCGGCCCCGCGTGCGCTGCGCTCGCGGATGGCATGGCGAAGCGCCGCGTCGGTCTTAAAGTCGAGCGCCGAGGCGGAATCGTCCATGATCAGAACCTGCGGCGAGCCCACCAGGGCACGCGCAATGGTCAGGCGCTGGCGCTGACCGCCGCTGAAGTTCTTGCCGCCCGCCTCGACCGGGGCGTCGAGCCCCTGCGGCTTGTTGCGCACGAACTCGCTGGCCTGCGCCATATCGAGCGCCGCCCAAAGCTCCTCGTCGGCCGCCGACTCGTCGCGCCAGGTTAGGTTGCTGCGGATCGTGCCGCTCACGAGCGACGCGCGCTGCGGAACAGTCGCAACCACATGGCGCAGCTGGTCGAGCGGCCAAGCGCGCACGTCGGAGCCCATCACGCTCACACTGCCGGTACCCGCATCGTACAGACGCGGGATAAGCGAGACGAGCGTGGACTTACCGCTGCCCGTACCGCCGATAATGCCGAGCGTCTTGCCCAGCGGAAGCTCCAGGGTCACATCGTTGACGGCGTTGGCAGCGCCGGTGCCAAAGGAGAAGCTCGCATGGCTCAAGCTCAGCGCAGGGGCCGGAACAGCGCCACCCGCCAGGTCGCTCAGCTCGGGCAGCGCAACCGGCTGATTGCCCTCGTCGGTGATGCTCGGCACGCAATTGAGCACCTCATTGATGCGCGACGCGCTGGCGCTCGCCTTGGTAAAGACAACGACCAGGTTGGCCACGTAGACGATGGAGGTGAGGGTCTGCGTCATGTAGTTCACAAACGCCATGACCTGGCCCTGCGTAAGCTCGCCCACGTTGACCTGGATGCCGCCCACCCACAGGATGGCGCACACGCCCAGGTTCATCACCAAAAACGTGACGGGATTAAGGATTGACGAGAGCTTGCCCACCGCGATGGCGGTATTGGCCTGGTCATCGGCGGCTTGGGCAAAGCGCTCGCGCTCGTGATCTTCGCGTACAAAGGCGCGAACCACGCGGGCGCCCGAAAGCCCCTCGCGGCAAATGAGCGCGATGCGGTCGAGCTTTGCCTGCAGCTGCTTGTAGTACGGAATGCAGCGCGCCATGACAAACCAAAACACCAGGCCAATGGCGGGCGTGCAAATCAAAAAGATCATGCCGAGCTTAAGGTCGATGGCAAGGGCCGCGCACATAGAGCCCACCGCCAAGAAGGGCCAGCGGATGAGCATGCGTACGCCCAGCGCCACAGCGAGCTGCACCTGGTTGACGTCGTTGGTGATGCGGGTGATAAGCGACGGCGTGCCAAAGCGGTCGAGTTCGGCATAGCTCAACTTGTTGATGTGCTGGTAGAGCGCACCGCGGATATCGGTGCCCATGCCCTGCGAGGTGAGCGCCGCCATCTTTTGGCAGACGAGCGTAAACGAGATGCCGATCACAGCCATGGCGCCAAGCAGCATACCGTAGTGGACGACGGCGTTGACATCGTGTGCGCCAATACCCTTATCGATCATCTGGGCAATCACCAGCGGCGTCAGCAGGTCAAAGATCACTTCGATCAGCTTACACACAGGGCCAATCACCATATACCGGCGAAACTTACCACCAAAACGCCTGAGCAGCTCAATCATAAAAAGGCGCTCCCTATCATCATCTCAATTCAATCTGATTCATGATAGTACGGAGAACCCTGGAGATGCGTAAGCAACTCGTTACAGATGTAAGGGCAACGGTCACTAGCGCCCAAGGCACGTAGCAGCCGATGTTTTGGCAACGCCAGCGAGCGGCATAACGCCGGGGATTCAATTATCAGATAAATGTGACCCTTCAGGCGGTTTTGGTCGGCTACCCGCGGGTGCCGGCAGGGCGCTTGGTAGTCGAGCGATCCCGCAGGCGAAGC
>CABUAL010000073.1 GCA_902489515.1 uncultured Collinsella sp.
GGGCAGGGTTTGCGAAGCGGTGGGAGGGAGGAGAAGCCGTCCTCCTGAAATCCTTACTCCTGACGACGCTTCTTGTCGGTCAGGAAGACGCCAGCGGCTACGAGCACGACACCTCCGATGACAAACGTCTCACCGGTGAGCGCAGCATTGTCGCCTGTGGTGGGAAGTGCCGAGTTGGCGGCCGTCTTGGCGTTGCCGGTAGACGGCTTTCCAGCAGCCGGCTTAGCGGCAGCCTGCGTGATCTTGGCCTGCTCGGCCTTCGCTGCCTCTTGCTCCTGGCGGGCGATCTCGTCCTTCAGGGCTTGCTCGGCGGCTACGCGTTTTGCCTTCGCCTCGTTGTAGGCATTGAGCGCTGCGGTGTAGGCGGGCGTCGCAGCATCAAGGTCTGCCTGAGCGGCATCAAGTGCGGCCTTTGCGTTATGTTCTGCCTGCTTGGCGGCGACGCACTTGGCAAAGAGGGCATTGAGCGTATCATTCGCGTTTGCATCAGAGCCAGTAGCAATGCCGTTTTCGACGTTGATGGACTTTAGCTTTCCGAGGGTAGCGACAGCGGCATCCGATGCGGCCTGAGAATTCTCGATCGCCTGTTCGGCGTTCGCGATGGCATCATTTGCCGCACCAAGGGCGACTCCGGCCTCAGTCACTGCTGCGTCGGCGTCCTTCTTGGCCGCCTTGGCCGCGGTAAGATTGTTGGCCGCGTTGCTCAGGGCGTCGGCATGGGCCTTCTTTGAAGCAAAGTCGTTTTTCGCCGTGGTCAGATCGCTCGCAGCGTGCTCCGCGGTCGCCGCCTTGGCCTCGGCGTTGTCCTTCGCGGTGTCGAGGGCCTGCTTCTTGGCAGCCGCGTCGCGCTCCGCCTTTTCGAGAGCACTCTGGGCAGACGTCTGGGCTGCCGTGGCTTCATCAAGCGTTTGATGGGCCTTGTCAGCCTTTTCCTGAGCCGCAGCAACATCGGCAGAATACTTGGCAAGTTCCTTCTTTGCATCTTGCAGAGCCTGCTGCTTTACGAGAGTTTCTGCCTTGGCGTCATCAACCTTCTTCTGACTCTGAGCGGCTTGCTCTTGCGATGCCTTAAGCTCGGCGCGCTTCTGGTTGACGACCTGCTCTGCGGTCGCCACGTTACTTTGGGCGGCTTTGACCTGGTCTTCGGCTTCGGTAACTTTTCCGTTTGCCTTGGCGAGATTCTGCTCTGCTAGGGCAACAGCGGCGGCGGCACTTGCTGCGCTGTCGTTCTTGGCGGCAAGGTTGCTGTTCGCGGTATCAACGCCTTCCTGCTTTTGAGCGACGAGGGTCTCAGCTACCTTTACGGCATTGGCTTTCGATGCCGCTGTGCTGCGCTTTTGTTCAAGGTCCGTCTTTGCGGCGGCGAGCTTTTCGCTGGCTTTGGAGAGGCTCAGCTGATACTGATCAAAGAGATTCTCGAGTTCATCGATCGAGTATTCTTTCTCGTACGAACCGTAATTGTTGTCGATCTCCAAGACGAACACATACGGCCAAAGGGTTCCGCGCGAGTTGATGCCGTATCCCATGGTTTTGGCGTTAGGTTGTACGATATTCAAATAATGGCCGACGGTGCCAAAACCCACGCCTTGGGCTCCGAATTCGGTACCGTGACTCCAGAAAGTCTTCCAAGCATCTTTGGGGGCAACGTTGCCAAGGCCGGCTTTCGCTGCAGCATCGTCAAATATTTTCTTTTCGCCATCAACCCATTGGTGCGCGATGTTTTCTTTCGTGCTGAAGTTCCAAGCGGCATTTTCAAATCCGGCATAGTCTGAGTGCCCCTTCGTTGCGTCGGAGTAATTGGAATCAGACTGAGCGATTGCCATTTGCTCTGCCGTTACCTTAAGCTCGCTAAGGCCGACGCTTTTGCGATATTCATTAATTTCGCGCAGCTTGCCAAACGAAAGCTTGGCGTTGTCGAGTGACGTGCCGTCTTTTTTATCGCCAATGGTCGTCGGGTTTTTATCGCTCTGCCTATAGATGATGTTTGCAGCGTCGTTGGCACCGATGAACTGGTAGAAGCCGATGACGCTCTGCGCCTCCGCCGTCGTTGCCTTATCGGTTGCCGCCTTGCACGTATCGTATGCTTTCTGTGCATCGATAACGGCTTGATCGGCGGCCGCCTGGTTTGCCTTGGCAGTTTTGAGCGCCTTGTCTGCCTGCTCCTTCTCGGCTTTTGCCTGATCGACTTGTTTCTGAGCGGCCTTTGCTTTCTCCAGTTCGGTAGCATGTGCCTGCTTTGCCGAGGTCAACTCCGATTGCGCCGCATCGGCTTTCGTCTGGGCTGCCGTTACATCATTTTCGGCTGCTGCGACTGTCTGCTTCTTGGCTTCGAGCTCGCTTTCGGCACCGGTGAGGGCGTCCTGCTTGGATGCAACGTCGCTATTTGCCTGAGAAAGGCCTGCTTCGGCAGCCGCCTGCTGCTGCTTCGCCTGGTCGAGTGCGCTTTGGGCAGCATCGACCTTTGCCTGGGCGGCGTCATACTCCGGGCCCTCGGCGCCTGCCTTTGCGGCCGCCAAATCGGCTTGTGCGCTGTCGTACGCTGTCTGTGCCGCAACTAGCTTACCATCCGCGGCGGTCTTTTCCTGCTGAGCGGAAGCCAGCGTGCCTGCCGCCTCGTCGTAAGCGCTCTGCGCGGCGCTCTGAGCCTGCTGGGCATCGGCGAGCGCGGAATCGGCAGCGGCCTTCGCAGCCTTTGCTTGGTCCAGAGCGGCCTGCGCATCTGCGGCAGCCTGCTCGGCGACCTCCGATAATTCGCAGGCAGAGGCCGCCGCGCGCTTCTGGGCTGCCTCGAGCTTGGCCTGCGCATCAGCTGCCGCCTGCTTTGCGGCATCAAGGACCTTCGACTTGTCCTCGGCGTCGGTCTTGGCTGCATCGAGCTTTCCTTGGGCATCCTTCAGCGTGGCACTGGCGCTGTCGGCCTCCTTGACGCTTTCATCGAGCTGGCGAGCATATTCGGCGCGCGCGGCGGCCTCTGCCTGCGAATTATCGGAGACGGAGGCGTCATAGGTGCTTTGTGCGTTGTCGCGGGCCGCCTGCTTTTCGGTATAGGGGGCAGCCACCGTGTTGTAGTCGGATTTGGCGTCTGCCTCGGCAGCCTTTGCGGCATCGATCGCAGCCTGCAGGTCGGCAATCTTCTGGGCGTTTGCCTTTACTGCGGAGCCTGCCGCCTCGCCGGCGTGGACAGCAAGCGGCGACATGATCGCGTCCTGTGCCGTGGTATCACTTGCATCGTTGGCAAATGCCGAGAACGGCGCGAGCAGCGTCGAGCCAGTCATAGCGATGGTGGTTGCCGCGGTGACGGCGAGTCGTGTTGCCTTGTGGCCCGAGAATGTGGGGCGAGGCTCGGCGCCGCCTGAGACTTTCAAGTGTTTAGGTGCGTACTTTGCCATTTCTTCTCCCAATCGTTGAAGGGGTACCTATGACAATTCGTACGTTACGACCGCCGAAAGGGTTCCTGTTGCGCAACATTGGCAAGGAAATATCGACACACTTGAATCACATTTACGAGGCGAAGTTCTCGGCAAGCTAATGTCTCGTTCTGTAACATCTAGAGAGGTTTTTGACCCCTTACTGTTACAGATTGAGATGTTGTCTCGCGGGATTGGGGTTTGTCTCGTTCTGTAGCATCTAGACCTGTATCTGCCGAGCTAGTGTTACAAATCGAGACAACTGCCGGGGAGGGGGCCCGTCACGGCAAGACGCCCGCCGCCTAGATACAGAACCCGGGAATCACACAGGTTAGCTTGTTTGGCTTTTCCGCAGGCGTTGCGTACGTAAAGACGTCGCCGTCGTGGCCCACACGGTTTATGTAGAGCGTGCCTTCGGTCTCCGATGAGTCGGGGCTCACCGTGCGCTCCCACCAGCAGGTGTCCTTGCCCTTCCACTGGCGGACCATCGTCTCGTTCGTGGAATACGGGCTCACCTTGAGCTCGCGGAAGAGCTGATACTCCTTGCCCTCGCCGTTGTAGATTTCTGCCAGGTAGTGATAGTCCTTGGCAAACGAATCGGGCGGTTGCGTACCGCACAGCTCGACCATGGCGGGCAGCCAAAGGGTTGCGGGCAACTCGCTCAGACACGATGCACTGTTGGCGGCGCCAGCGTTATTCGAGACCTTTTTGACAGATTTGATGAGCGCGCGCAACTTGTTGGGCAGCAGCTTAAGGCCGTCGCCGTTGAGCCATTCCCGCAGCTCGCAATCTGCCCAGCCGGCGCTCGGCGGTTCAGCCGCAGCGTTGCGCTCGGCAATACCCGCATCGAACATAAACGTCAGTCCGGCCTTGCCCGTCCCGTCCAGAAGCTCATCGTGGCGGATGCCCACAAGCTGCGCGCCAACCTGCAGCCCGTTGGTGAGCGTGACACGCTTGGTACACGGATAGGGGATATGCCCATCGGCATCGAGCAGATGATAGCGCTTGGCAATCTCGCGTGCCTCGCTACGGGTCTCGGCGGCCTTAATCTTGAGCGAGATCTCCTGCAGCTGATCCCAAGTGTAGTCGTCAAGCGAACCGCGGATGCCGTCCAGGTAGTCGGGGATGCCAAAGCCATGGGTCGCCGCCCCAATGACGCTGAGCCCCGCAACGGCTGCGATAGCGCCGCCGATAATAAAGCGGCGGCGGGTCATGGCATCGTGCCGGGCCTGATTCAGGATCTCTCGTGCGCGCTCGCCGGCGACGTCGACCTTAAGGTGCGTGCCAGAATCGATATCAATCGCGGCCTCGTCTCCTGTGCCTTCGCGGCCCTCGGATTCGGCATCGGTGAGGTATGCCGAGAGCACCTCGAGCATCTGCTGCTCGGTGGGACGATCGCACTGCTCGACTGAGAGACCCTTCATGATGATTTGGACGAGCGCTTCATCGCCCTCGCAGCGCGGCTCGAGCGGCGCCGGCTTGGTCTTGGTCTTTACGAGATAGAACGAGCCGGTTGCAGCGGCGTCCGTCGACTCAAAGTCAAACGGTTTGCGACCGCTGTAGAGCTGGTACAGAATGCTCGAAAGCGCGTAGACATCGATTGCCGGCGAACGGCGAAGGGCCGCGATGCCTTCGATATCCTGCGTGAGCATCTCGGGCGCGGCGTATGCGGGTGTGGCAAAGCGCCAGATGTCGGCGCGCCGGGTGATCGTGTCGTCGCCGAGAGCCATGGTCGCGGAGCCCATGTCGATGAGGCAGGGGTCAAAGGAACAATCGGCAATCTGCTGCTCGAGTGTTCGGCTGGTGGTGCGGAACATGATATTGGCAGGCGACAGGTCGCGATGGATGACCGGATTCACGAGGCCTTGGGTCATCAAGAGCGCACGAAGCACGGCGTTTCCGACGGCGGCGACCATCTGGGTGGTCAGCCCGCCCGAGGCGTCGTGCGGAAGCAGGGGCAGCGCCTGCTTGAGCGAGGTGCCCTCGACCCACTCCATGAGGATGAGAGGGTCATCCTCGCACGATCCGTAGCCATAGACGCGCGGAAATCCGCGCAGGTGCGAGACGGTACACAGATGACGGTACTCCTCGAACAGCGCGGCGGTGCTGGCCAGGTGCGCTGCCGATTGCTCGGCGGAGCGGTCGGGGGCTTGGCCGGAAAGGATGGCATTGTCCTTGAGTAGCTTGACGGCAAAGACCTCGCCGCTCGTGTTGGTCGCGCGCAGCACGTGCCCGATGTTGCCGTTGTTGCGGTGGGCCGTCTGGAGAATAAGCGTCATAAACCGACGCTTGGCGTCGTCCTCGGCGCTGGGGTCGACCGCCACGGCGGTATCGAACGTATCGAGACGGACGAGTTTGTCGCCATAGGCGCTATCGGTAGTATCCATGGCGTTCCTTTGTCTGGCATGGGTTGCCGCACGTTTACGCGAGCAGTGCGGATATCGGTAAAGTACCATGATAGCCGCACTGCCCACGTATACCGCTGAGCATTGTCGTTTACGACGCAGAAGGTAGAAGACGAAAGACGGACGGCGACCGTCTTTCGATCGCCGTCCGCGCTAGTCCACAATGACAAGGAATGTCGTGTAGAGACCCAGATGGAGCCTGTCGCTGTTTTCGATTTCCACTGGGGGATAGATCTTGCCGGGCTCGCGTAGGTCGCGCGGCGGCTCGATTACGATATCGCCGTCGCCCGCGCCCGATTCGAGCACCGTGCCGTTGGTCGATCCAAGGCCCTGGGCGTACCAGTGCTCACCCTCAAGCCAAATGCGAAGATGTTCGCGCGATGCGTCGGCGCCCACATCGGTGATGCTGGGCGAGGTTTTGGGCAAGGATCCAATTACCGTGCCACGCGGATCGCGTGTGAGGGGATGGATTTGCATGTCGACGCAGTTGTCGGCATGTGTCCTGAGCAGACCGAGGTTGGGAGCGACGGCGTGCGGCTGATCCAGACTGCCCATAAAGCCACGTCCGACGGTAGTTTCGGTGGTGCCAAAGTGCCCACCCGTCTTGCTGTCGCAAAAGCGCTCGACGGTGGCCACGCCCTGAACGGGATCGGCGAGCGCCCCCGTTGCCACAAAGAGCATAAGGTAAAGCGTGCTTTTCTCACGCACGGCATTGCCGTCAAAGTTGTCGATGCGATTGAGGGCATTTGCATATAGGCGGCTGTCCAGCTTGTAGCTGGCGAGAGCCGACATCATTTCGTTGGCGGCCGGACCGCGATAGTGCTCGGCGATTGCCCGATAGGCGGACTCGCCGCCGCCGAGCTTGCTGCAGATTGCCGCGGAAAGGTTGAGCGTGGTGACGGTAAAGTCGCTGTAGATGGCGGGCGCGCACTGGTCAGGCTTGCGATGGACGATGTAACGGGTGAGATACGAGCGGTTGGAAGAGCATTTCTCGAGCAGGGTACTGCCGAGATAAGAGTTTCCATTGATGAGCATTCGGGCGATCTCGAGATGTTTAAGACCGCCGAACGAGCGGATATCGTTATAGAGGACCGAGCAAGGCGTCTCTGCTGCCACGGATACCTCCTTTGATTGCTTCCTAGCCAATATGGCGATAGGAATTAATGGCTCCCGGTGGGCGACGTATTAAATGGCTGCGCAATATACAGCGTAACCAAAGCAACATTATAGGCCACATGTTCGAAATTGCAGGAAGACTGAGAGATTTGGTTTGGACTGGACGGAAATCCCCCTCTGTCTTGTTCTGTAACATTTGGACCCGGTTTTGCCCTGCATCTGTTACAGATTGAGACAATCGGCCAGGCCCACCTCGTCCGCCTCGTCATCTGTGGTTTACGTGGGGGCATACGGAGTACGGGTATACTAACCGACGGCGAATCTGCTCCATCGCTTAGGGCCGCTGCGTCTGGACGGCGCGTGATAGGGCTGCCAAAGCGATCGCCAGCGTGCTGAGCAACGTCCTCTCTGTGCGCACCCGTTTTTGTATGTATTAGCGCACTACCAAGCACGCCCGCGCGGCCGCATGCCGCGCCCATGACGCGTGCAGATAAGGAACAACAACATATGCGTAATTCTGTATCCGACGTCACCGACGCCGAGATCCTGGACGAGGCCCGCGAGGCCATGACCCAGGCTGCCTTCGATGCCGCCGATGAGGCCAATGCTGCCCAGGCCGTCGAGTCCGCTACCGAGAACCTGCCCGCCTTTGACGAGCTGGGCCTCTCCGACGAGATGCTTCGTGCTATCGAGAACCTGGGCTACACGGCGCCGACGCCCGTGCAGGCCGGCTCGATCCCCGTGGTGCTCGAGGGCCGCGACTTGCTTGCCGCCGCTCAGACCGGCACCGGCAAGACGGCTGCCTTCTTGCTGCCGACTATGAACAACCTGGAGCACATCGCTCCGCCTAAGCCCGTGCGCGAGCGTGGCGGTCGCAATCGCCGTCGCGGCGCCAAGAAGCCCGAGGGCAACGGTCGCGGCCCGGTGATGCTCGTCATCACCCCCACGCGCGAGCTTGCCCAGCAGATCGACGAGGTCGCGAGCAAGATCGCCGACGTCACGGGCCACGTTGCCGTGACCGTCGTGGGCGGCGTGAGCTACAAGCCGCAGACCGCGGCGCTCAAGTACGGCTGCGACATCCTGGTCGCCACGCCGGGCCGTCTGGTCGATCTGATCGAGCAGGGTGCCTGCCACCTGGACGAGGTTAAGGTCCTGGTGCTCGACGAGGCCGACCGCATGCTCGACATGGGCTTTTTGCCCGCCGTCCGCCGCATTGTGCGCGAGACACCGGCCGAGCGTCAGACGCTGCTGTTCTCGGCGACCCTCGATGAGGAGGCCGTGGGTGAGATTACCGACCTG
>CABUAL010000074.1 GCA_902489515.1 uncultured Collinsella sp.
CGGTTCCACCGGGCCGCGCGGCAAGGAGATATATTGCCAGACCGGAGGGGCCCCGTGGGCGGGAATCTGGGCGTACACATTTCCTACACATCCTGTGATCCGACTAACGTTTGCCAGCCGTTAACTACCGCTCGCCGAGCATCTCTTTATATAAGGCAGTCTCATGGTTAAAGCGGATACGTCCCCCTAGCTAAAGCACAGCCAGCATCGAGCAACTCATCACGTTCTTCCACCGAGAACCCCTCGGCGTAGACGCGCACCACTGGTTCGGTCCCGCTAGGACGGACCAGCAGCCACGTGTCATCCTCGAATGCCAAACGCAAGCCATCCATATGACTAACGTTTTGCGGCACCTTGCCACAAATCGACTTGGGGTTTACGCCCGGCAGCAGGGTTCGTAACGTTTCGGCATCTTCGGCCTCAAGGCGCAAATCCCGTCGACCGTAACTCGTCTTACCAAAACTATCCTCGAGTTGGTCGACCAGAACGCCCAAAGGCGCGTCCGTCTTTGCCATAAGCTCACACAGAATCAGACAGGCGAGGATTCCATCGCGCTCGGGCATATGCGCGGCGATGCCGATACCACCGGCTTCTTCACCGCCTATGAGGACGCCGCCCTTCTTCATCTCTGCCGCTATATATTTGAAACCGACTGGTTTGACGGTCACGCGGCAGCCAAGCGCCTCGGCAATGCGACGCACGAGCGTCGAACACGAAAGATTGACGACGACGCGCCCCTCCAAATTACGAAATTGAACCAAGTCGCCCAAAACGAGCGCCATGATCTGATGCGGATGTATATATCTGCCGCGCTCGTCAACCGCGCCGATACGATCGGCGTCGCCGTCGGTCACCAGGCCGGCGCAAGCTCCGTCCTCGATAACCGCGCGCTCGCAAGTGTCCACCCAAGGCTCAACGGGGTCGGGGCAGATATCTTCTTGGTCAGACGCCTGCCCGGCGTGAATCTCGTGCACCTCAACGCCAAGCTCGCGCAGCAAGTCGGCTAGATAACCCTGGGCTGCGCCGCCCATGGGATCGACAACCACGCGCAGGTGCGCGGCGCGGATGGCTTCGGCATCGACAAACGATGCCACCGCCTGCATATAGTCAGGAATGATATCCGCGGTGCGATATTGCCCCTCGATCCCCATTGGCTCGGGAGCCATAGTCTCTTCGAGCTCTTCGATGACATCCTGGTTGGCGGTCGAGCCGTCACCCATGCGAATCTTGAGGCACAGATAGCCCTGCGGATGATGGGACCCCGTCACCATGAGCGCGCCGCACGCTTCACCGTCATAAGCCGCCGCCCACGTAAGGGCAGGGGTCGGGACAGGTCGCGAAGCGAGCACGGCGTCTAGCCCGTGCGCTGCTAGCACGCCCGCCGCAAGCTCAGCGAACTCGCGCGCCAGGGGCCGGGTGTCGAACCCTATATATACCGTTTTGCCCGGATTGGTCTTTTGCCACAACTCGCCGACGGCATCGGCGATACGGGCAACGTTATCGGCAGTGAAGTCCTCATCGACGCGAGCGCGCCAACCGTCAGTTCCAAAATGAATTATCGCGCACACGCGCAGACACCTCACAGTGTTTGGATCATGGTACGCATGGGGTATACCCGCAACATGCACTCGGCAACCTGCCGGCACCAGCATTCACCATTTGGGCAAATGCTGCCGAGGACATGCAAGCAATAAAAAACCGCCCCGTATGGAGCGGTTTGCCCTTTATATATCGAGCGCCTCGGCCATCGCGGCCGTAGTGATTGCCGTGGTTCCACAGCAACTGCCCACCATTGCGGCACCGGCATGTCTCCATTCGATGCATGCGCGCGCGAAAGCTTCGGGGTTCTCGTGCCATACGGGGCCATCCTGAGTCTGGACCGGATCGCCTACGTTGGGACGCACCGTGACGGGAGTAGTCGCCGATGCAACCATCCTGGGCACCGCCGCGTTCGCGGCCGCAAGCGAACAGCAATTAACACCAACCGAATTTGCGCCGTGTTTTTCGGCGTACAAAACGGCTGCCTCGATGTTGAGGCCATCGCCCAGCAGGTCGCCTTTATCGTCAACGACAAAACTCACCAGAACAGGCATGCCGTCGGCGGCATCTCGGGCGCCGGCAAGCATGGGCTGCAGATTACGGATAGACGTCACCGTCTCGATCAGCAGACCGTCAACACCAGCATTGAGCAAGGCGTGCGCCTGTTCGCGCGCAATGCCGCGGATTTCACGATACTCGACAGAGTCCTCGGCAAACCACTCAATACCGATCGGGCCCATTGAGCCCAGCAGTAGCTGAGGGTGCGCCTGGCGGGCATCGTCGACGGCCCCGCGATTGACCTCCGCCACGGACGGCGCAATCTGGTCGTGCTTGAGGGCATAGCTCGATGCCTGAAAGGTATTGGTAATGAGCACCTGCGCGCCGGCGGCGACATACAAGCGATGGATACGAGAAACGGTCTGCGGCTCTGCCAGATTCCAAAACGCCGGTGGAATGTCGGCGGCATCGTACTCACTCAACAGAACACTGCCCATGGGGCCCTGCGCCAACAAGGTCTCGCTCGACAAGCGGCGCGTAAGTTCCTCGGCACCAAAGCGGTTGTAATAACTCGTATCCATATATATCCCGCTATTCCTCGACGCTGATTCCCTGCTTTTCGAGATAGGCGAGCCAGCGGCTCATCGTGTCCTCGGATAGCGCATGCTCCATCATGCAGGCCTCGGAATCGGCTCGCTCAAATTCGACACCGAGCTCCTGAACCAAAAACGTGCGGATGAGGCGATGACGGTACCAGATAGCCGTGCCAACCTCGCGGCCGCGATCGGTCAGGATCACCTTGCCGTAGTGCGATTGCTCGACAAGCTCGGATGCCTTGAGCGCCGAAACCGCTTTATTGACCGATGCCTTGGAGACGCCAAGGCGCTGCGCGATGTCGACCGATCGCACGCCGTTGGTTTCCCCCTCTTCGCTTTCAATGCGAACCATGCACTCCAAGTAGTCTTCGTTCGCCACCGTCAGATGTAGTTCGCGCGAGCTATTTGTCGTATCCATGATCTTCCGTCCCTTCTGCATTCAATGGCTGATTCTACCCCATCCAAGCGTCGTGGTATGCCGTGGCATACCGTGCTAGAGTTCTTGTTGCACACGACGACCAAGATTGGAGCGGTCTTTATGGAAAACACCACCACGAGCCCCGATGTCCTCGAACGCTTTTTGCGCTACGTCCAGATCAACACGCAGTCCGAGGATGCAAACTGCGACCAGGTACCCTCGAGCGCCGTTCAGTTTGACCTTGCCAACGTGCTGGCTGAAGAGCTGCGCGAGCTTGGTGCGGAAGATGCCCACGTGACCGAGCACGCCTATGTCTGCGCGCATATCCCCGCAAGTGCGGGCGCTGAGGACAAGCCCGCCCTGGGCCTGATCGCCCATCTCGACACCACCGAAGTTGCACCGGGCGCCGGCGTGAAGCCGCACATCGTACACTACGAAGGCGGCGACCTGGTCTGCGGCACGGTTGACGGTAAGCCCGTTGCCATGGGTACCGCCAAGCTTCCCGCCCTGAATGACCTCGCGGGTGAGGACCTGGTCTGCAGCGATGGCACCACGCTGCTGGGCGCGGACGACAAGGCGGGCGTCGCCGAGATCATGTCGCTTGTCGCGCGTATCGCTCAGGACCCTTCTCTGCCCCATCCCGCACTCGGCATTTGCTTCTGCCCTGACGAGGAGATCGGCCACGGAGCCGAGCTGTTGGATATCGATACCTTTGGCTGCAAGTACGCCTACACGGTCGACGGCGGCCCCATCGGCGAGCTGGAGTGGGAGTGCTTTAACGCCGCCGAGGCGACCGTCCGCTTTGAGGGCCAGTCCATCCACCCGGGCGACGCTAAGGGCCGTATGGTCAACGCAGGCAATCTGTTCTGCGACTTCAACGCGTTGCTCCCCTACGCGCAGCGCCCGGAGTATACGGAAGGCTACGAGGGCTTTTATCACCTTGAGGGCGTATCTGCGACCGTCGATCACGCCACAGCGCGCTATATCGTCCGCGACCATGACGCCGCCAAGTTCCAGCAGAAACTCGACCTTATTGATGCCGCCGCCTCGATGCTCAACCTGCGTCTGGGTGAGGAGCGCGTGACGGTCGAGATTAAGCAGCAGTATCGAAATATGGCCGAGATCGTTCGTGACTATCCCGAGCTTATTGATGTTGCCAAGGAAGCCTACCTTGCCTGCGGCGTTGAGCCCCAAGTGCTGCCGATTCGCGGCGGCACCGACGGCGCGCAGCTGTCGTTCCGCGGTCTGCCCTGCCCCAACCTTTCCACCGGCGGCTATTGCTACCACGGCGTCAACGAGTTCGTCCCGGTCAGCTCGCTCGTCAAGATGACCGACGTGCTCCAGGAGCTCGTCGCCCGCTTTGCATAGGGAACTCGAACAATCTAGGTAAGCAAAACCGCCCCGTCCTCAAAACCGAGAACGGGGCGGTTTTTGGTGCAAGGGGAGTAGTCAGCACCGCAGGTTGAGCCAACGTCAGCGAGCGACGTCCAAGGCGAACAAGTTGGCATGAAAAAGGCAGGGCATTGACCTTCTGGTCATGCCCTGCCTTTTGAATGACAAATTGTCGCCTTGGGCGGCGCGCAGCGTCAAGCCGTTACGGCGTTTGGTAAAACCGCGTAACTCTAGTAGTTGGCTTCGTAGCCGTTACCGTCGCCGGTGGGCTCTTCGTAGTAGTCCGAATCGCTCGAATCGCTTGAGTCATCGGAATCGTCAGAGCTGATCGATGAGGTTGCGGTACCGTTTGCGTAGTCGTCAGACGTGTTGTTGTTCAGGTCGCCAATCGTAGAGCTGGAACCGTCGGAAAGACCCATGGTGTTGGGACCCTTGGGATCCTTGCCGGCATCGACGCGCTCCATCATTTCCTTGAGCTCGTCCTCGTAGACAAAGACGTAGCTCACACCGTCGATCATGGTGCTGTCGTCGGCGTACGAGGGCAGGTTGGCCGAGTAGATACCGTCGACATCCATACCGCGCATGGCGTTGACCGTAGCCACGATATCCTGAACGCTCATATCGGTTACAAGCATATCGGACAGCGAATTAACCAGGCCAAAGATCTTCGTGGCATCGAAGTTATTGAGAATCTGGTTGGCAAGGGCGCCAAGCACCTGACGCTGGTGGCGCATGCGCGTGTAATCGCCGTCGGCATAGGTGTAGCGGCAGCGGGCATAGGTAAGGGCGGTGGCACCGTCCATATGCTGCTGGCCAGCGGTAATCTTAATATCCAGGTGCTCGGGGTCGTCAACATCATCGGTTGCGTTAATGTCGATACCGCCAACCGAATCAATCAGCGCCTGCATACCGTCGAAGCTGACCTCGGCATAGTGGGAAATCTGAACACCGCACAGCTCGTTGACCGCCTCGACCATGGCCTCGGCGCCGCCAACGGTATGGCAGGCGTTGATCTTCATGGTCTCGCCCTTGTACTCGACCTTGGTGTCGCGCGGAACGGAAATGAGCGTCGCCTGCTTTTGCGTGGGGTCGATGCGTGCCAGGATAATCGAGTCGGCACGGTACGTATCCTCGCCCGGACGGCCGTCGGTGCCAAGAAGCAGCACGTAGAACGGATCCTTTGCCTCATCGGTGTCAACCAGAACCCGACGCAGATTGTCGGTAATGACATTAGAATCGCCGAGCTTGCCCATAATGGTGGCAAACCACAGGCCGGCAGCGGTAGTGGCACTCAGCAGCACGCCAAGCACGACAATGAGCGCGACGTGACGAATCGTGTGGCTACGACGACGTTGACGAGCGCGCTCGGAATAGCGAGCCACGTTATCGCGACTGTAGATCTTGGCCTGCGCACCAGTTGAGGGTCTTCGGGCGGTGGTATCCGCGAGGGGCTTTTTATTAAACATAGGCAACCTGTATTAGTAGATGACGGGATCGGGGACGGTAGCATGCTCGACATGCGCGCCGAGCGCCCGCAGCTTTTCGACAAACTGCTCGTAGCCGCGCTTGATGTGATGAATAGCCGAAACCTCGGTCGTCCCGTCAGCGATCAAGCCCGCTACGACGAGGGCCGCTCCGCCACGCAGATCGGGCGAGGTAACCTGTGCACCCGAGAAGCCCTTGACGCCATGAATCATGGCATGATGGCTCTCGATACGAATGTCGGCACCCATGCGCACCAGCTCAGAGGCAAACATAAAGCGATTCTCGAAGATGTTCTCGGTAATAACGGAACTGCCGTCGGCAAGGGCGGAGAGTACCATAATCTGCGCCTGCATGTCCGTCGGGAAGCCGGGAAACGGAAGCGTTTGGATGTCGACCGGCTTGATACGCTCGACACGGTTCACATGGACGCCATCCTCGACGCGCTCGCAGTCGATACCCATGAGCTCCATCTTCTTGAGCACCATGCCCAAGTGAATGGGGCAAAAGCCCGTGATATCGACACCGCGATCGTCGGCCATCAACGCACCGGCAACGATAAAGGTACCGGCCTCGATGCGGTCGCCCACCACGCGATGGGTAACAGGATGCAGCTCTTCCACGCCCTCGATGGTCACGACAGGCGTACCGGCGCCAACAATCTTGGCGCCCATCTCGTTGAGCATGTTGGCGAGATCGACGATCTCGGGCTCGCGGGCGGCATTGTCGATAACCGTGGTGCCCTGCGCGCGCACGGATGCCATAATGAGGTTCTCGGTCGCACCGACACTGGCGAACTCGAGCGTGACGGTGGTACCGCGCAGACCTTGGGGCGCATTAGCGTTGATGTAACCGTGGGCGGTATCGAACTCAACGCCCAGGGCCTCAAGACCAAGAATGTGCATATCGATCTTGCGAGCACCCAGGTTGCAGCCGCCCGGCATGGCGATCTTGGCGCGATGGAAGCGACCCAGCAGGGGTCCCATCACGGCGGTGGAAGCACGCATCTTGGCAACGAGCTCGTAGGGGGCCTCCCAAGAATCGACCTGAGAGGTATCAATCTCGAGCGTGTGCTCGTCGAGAACATCGATCGTAGCGCCCATGCCCTTGAGCACCTTGCCCATCACGTGAACATCGGAAATATCGGGCACGTTCTGCAGCGTCGTCTTGCCCGGCGCCAGAAGCGTTGCCGCCATGAGTTTGAGCGCGGAGTTCTTGGCACCCGAGACGGGCACGGAGCCTCCGATGGCGTGGCCACCCTCAACGCGGATAATATCCAAGGTCTACCCTTTCAAAAAGCATGCCCGGGGTGGCTGGGCCATCCCGGGCATGATGTGTTCGCAAATGGTCGAACGCTAAATCGTTTGACTATTGGGCAAGCTTGAGCTTACACCATGCGATTTCATTATAGAGGTAGGCGCGGCGTGCATCATCCTCCGACAAATTACCCAGCTTCTCTTCAAAACCTTGAATATCAGCTTTAAGCTTGTCGGCATCGACGGTCGCCAAATCGCAAGCGCGCTCGGCGAGAACGGTCACGACATCGTCCGCAACCTGGGCATAGCCGCCGGCCACGGCAAACGTGTGGTCGACAGTGCCCATGGCCTTATCGGAAACGCGAACGTAACCGCGGTCGATCGTGCAGATCTCGCTGGAGTGAGCAGGCAGAACGCCAAACTCGCCATCCGTGGACGGAATCGACACAAACGCAGCGTCGCCCTCATAGGCGCAGCTCACGGGGCACACGATGCGGATACGCATAACCTACTTCTCCCCCATCTTGCGGGCGCGCTCGCGCACGTCCTCAATCGTGGAAGCATAGCGGAAAGCCTGCTCGGGCAGGTCATCGGCCTTGCCGTCGACAATCTCGGCGAAAGAGCGGACGGTATCCTCGACGCGGACGTAGACACCGGGGTTGCCGGTGAACTTCTCCGCGACGTGGAAGGACTGCGAGAGGAACTGCTGAATCTTACGGGCACGGTTGACCGTAAGGCGCTGCTCCTCGGACAGCTCGTCCATACCCAGAATGGCGATGATGTCCTGAAGGTCGGAGTACTCCTGCAGGAGCTCCTGGACCTTGACGGCGACACGGTAGTGCTCCTCGCCGACGATCGAGGGATCGAGAGCGTCGGAGGAAGATGCGAGCGGGTCGATAGCCGGGAACAGGCCGAGCGACGAAATGCTACGCGAAAGAACCGTGGTGGCGTCGAGGTGCGTAAACGTCGTGGCAGGCGCCGGGTCGGTCAGGTCGTCTGCGGGGACGTAGACAGCCTGGACG
>CABUAL010000075.1 GCA_902489515.1 uncultured Collinsella sp.
AGGACGGAGCGCGGGGCCGGTGGGGCATTTTTGCCCCACCGGCCCCATCCAAACGCTACTCCGGCTTGGTTTCTACCGTGGGAGTCTTGTCCGCCGCAACCGGAGTGCGGGCGGTGTCCATGCTCAGGCAGTGTTTAGGACAGCTTTCGATGCACTCGCCGCACACCACACAGGCATACGGGTCGATCGACCACGTTCCGCCCTTGCGATCGACCGCGAGTGCGCCCGCCGGGCAGCGGCGCGCGCACATGCCACAGCAGATGCACACGTTCATGTCGTTAACGATATGCCCGCGCAGGCGCTCGGGTGCCGCGAGCTTCTCCTGCGGATAGCACACCGTTACCGGCTGCTTGACCATAGAGCCCAAGGCCGTCTTGGCAAATGTCAGTAAACTCATGCCGCGCCTACCTTTCCGTGCAGCTAATGCAGGGGTCGATGGTCAGGATAATCATGGGCACGTTGGCAAGGAGCACGCCCTGCAGCGCATGCGTCAGACCCGCCAGGTTCTGCGACGTCGGCGTGCGCACGCGGAAACGGTCCAGGTTCTTGGTGCCGTTACCGCGCACATAGTAATATGCCTCGCCGCGCGGCTGTTCAATCACAACCTCGCCGCGCGCGCCGTCGGCCGGTTTGACGACGGTGCCCCCGCCGATACCGTCGTGCGGAATCTTGCCGACAAGCTCCTTGATAATGTCCATGGCCTGCGTAACCTCGGCACAACGCACCTGGCAGCGGGCATAACAGTCGCCATCGGTGGCAACAATCGGCTCAAACGCAGCCAAGTCCGCATAGGCACCGTCGTCAAACATGCGCACGTCGTAATCCACGCCCGATGCGCGCCCAAACGGACCGACCATCGAAAGCTCCAGCGCGTCTTTCTTGCTAATCACGCCCACGCCATGCAGGCGCTCGCCGCAGCTGCTGTCGTCCAAAAACGTATGCACCAGGGCCTCGTAGTCAGGACGCATGGCATCGAGCGTCTGGACAATGCCCGCCAGCTCGGAGTCCTCGATATCGTGCTTAAGGCCGCCGATCTCGTTAATCGACAGAATCACGCGACCGCCGCAAGTGCTCTCAAAGATCTTGAGAATCTGCTCGCGCAGCGTCCACGAACGATAGAACAGCGCCTCAAAGCCAAAGGCATCGGCGAGCAGGCCCAGCCACAGCAGGTGCGAGTGAATGCGCGAAAGCTCATGCAGAATGGTGCGGATATACTGCACGCGACCAGGCACCTCGATGCCGAGCATGCGCTCGCAGGCGCTGGCGTAGCCACAGCTATGGCCCACGGCGCAGATGCCGCAGATGCGCTCGGCGATGTAGCCAAACTGATGCATATCGCGCTTTTCGGTGAGCTTCTCGAGTCCGCGGTGCACAAAGCCGATCTGCGGAATTGCTTCGATGACGCGGTCGTCCTCGATCACCAGGTCCAGATGAAGCGGCTCGGGCAGCACCGGGTGTTGCGGGCCAAACGGAATAACGGAGCGATGTGCCATGGACCTTACGCCTCCTTTTTCTGCTTGTCGCGGGCGGCCTTGGCGGCTTTGAGCGCGGCCTTGGCAGCGGCATCGTCATGCTGAGCATCGGAGCCGGCAGCCGCAGCGGGCTGAGCAGCGGCACCCGCGGCATCGTCGATGCTCGCAGCGCCCTCCCCTGCGGCGGCCGCGGCAGCGGCGGTCTTTTCGGCCGCAGCCTTGCGCGCCTTGGCCTCGGCAGCCGCGCGGACCTTCATGGCCTTCTCGCGTGCAGCCTTCACCTCGGGCGTGATAACGCTCATGGGCTCGGCAGTCGAGACCTGGTAGAAAAAGCCCTTAAAGTCGATCTGCATGTCGGTGATGGCAAGCCCAAACAGGTCGTGCGCTTCGTTTTCAAACGGAAATACCGCCGGATAATACGAGCTGATGGACGGAATCTCCTGGTACTGGTCGATGCCCTCGACTACCAGGTTCTCAATCGCATAGCTGCCGTCCTGCGCAATATGCTTCTGAGCAGCACGAACGTTGATAAACGTATAGACCAGGCGATACGAGCCGTCGTCGACGTTGCGCTCGGCGTGCATTTGCACAAAGCGCGCGCCGACGCCCTTGAGCGCCTGGACATGCGGCAGGAGCTCGTCGATCCCGACGGTGGTATAGATTGCCTTTTGCATTACTCGGCCTCCTTTGCAGCGGCGGGCGTCCCAGCAGGTGCGTCGCCAGCGACGGGTGCGGCGGACCTGGTGGACACGTTGGCCTCGACGCCGTCACCGGCACCAACAGTCCCGGCCCCCACAGCCACAAACCCATCCTCGCCCAGCTCAACGCCACCGTCCCAGGTAGCGGCACCGCCCACGGTGAGCGGGTCGCCACCGGCGCGCATCACGGCCTCCTTCTGGTCCAGGATGCCGCACGCCTCCACGATGGCATCGATCACCGTCTCGGGGCGAATGGCGCACCCGGGCGCGTACACGTCCACGGGAATCGCGCGGTCCACGCCGCCGATCACGTTATAGGCATCGCGGAACACGCCGCCCGAACACGCGCAGATGCCGCACGCCACCACGCACTTGGGCTCGAGCATCTGGTTGTAGATCTGGCGCACGACGGGCAGGTTCTGGGCATTGACCGACCCCGTCACCAAAAAGATATCCGCATGCTTGGGGTTGCCGGTGTTGACCACGCCAAAGCGCTCCGCATCGAACAGCGGCGTGAGCGAGGCCAGCACCTCGATATCGCATCCGTTGCAGCTCGAGCCGTCGTAATGAATAACCCACGGCGAGCGCGACATTTTATGATCCATGAATGCCGCCTCCTAAATAAACACGTCGACGAGGATGGGCATAAGGTTGAGCAGGCCAAACACCAGCGCCACGCCCCAGCCGAGCTTAAAGCAGCTGCGCCAGGTGCTGCGCGCGAAGGTGTTGTCGATAAGCACCTCGACAAAGTACGTCGCGGCCATCACGACCAGGGCTACAACCCAACTCACCGGGTTGTCCCAGACAAAGAACATGCCCACCCACATCAAAAACAGCACGGTCTCGCACCAGTGCATAAGGGTCATCTTGGCCAGCGTGCCGCCGCTCATCTCGGTGGCGACGCCCTGGACGATCTCCTGATGCGCGTGATGCGAGTACGAAAGGTCAAACGGCGACTTGCGCAGCTTGATGGTAAGCACCGCGAGCAACGCGAGGAAAATGGGTGCGCTGTACACGATGATGGGGACCGACTGCCCCGTCACGGCGATGGAATCGAAGCTGTCGGTGGCAAGGTACAGGCCCACGCTCATCAGCAAAACGGCGGGCTCGTAACTCATAACCTGCAGTAACTCACGATCGGCGCCAACCTGGGCAAACGGGCTTTGCGTCGAGGCGGACGCCAGCACCACAAAGATCGCGGCGAGCGTCACCATAAAGGCGCACAGCAGCGTGTTGGAACCCGACACAAAGATGCCGCCGCCCACGACGGTAAAGATGAGCGCGCACGCCATGTAGGTATCGTCCATGGTGTTTACGCTGGCGGGGGCCTTGCGCAGCAGCTTGGCAACGTCGTAGAAGGGCTGCAGCAGGCGCGGGCCCACGCGGCCCTGCATGCGGGCCGAAAGTTTGCGGTCAAGGCCGTCGATCAGACCGCCCACAAGCGGCGCCAGCAAGGCAAACGCCACGGTACCAATAAAGATGCCCGCGACGCCCGAGCCTTCGAAATACTTGCCGCGCAGCACCGAGGGCGCACTCATGGCAAGCCGCTCGGGCCCAATCCACGCGCAACACAGCAGCGCAAACAAGATAATGCTGCAGCACACGACGCTACCCGCGGGGCCAATACGCTTCTCGCCAAGGGCGTCCTCCGAGTACCAATTGCGCTTTTCGGCCTTTACCTCGCGACCCATCGAGCCGCGGAAATGGCGGTAATTGTCGGTTCCCACACCCGAAAGGTACACGTTGACGTGCGGTTTGTTGCTCACGCGGAACGACGTCAGCAGCACTACGGCGATAAACGCCACGATAACCACCATCAGATACATGGCGTCCTTGCCGATAACGTACGGCACGCGGCCAAACACCATGGCCAAGTAAGGTGACACCAGACCGCTCGAGATAACCGGGAACGCCACGCAGCACAGAATCAGCAGCGCGGCGATGGTGTTGAGGGCCATCCATTCGGTCTTATGGACATTGACCTCAACGTTTTGAGCCGTGGGGTCGACGCCCGAAAGCTTGGCAAGCCACTTGCCCCAGAAGAAGAACGTCGCAGCCGAGCCAAAGGCAAGCACCATGATCATGAGCACGTTGCCGGTCTGCGCGAACGCCACCAGGGCGCCCCACTTGGACACGAGCATGCCAAACGGCGCCACAAACATACCCATGATGCCCAGCATCATCAGGCGCGTCAGGTGCGGCATGCGGCTGAACATACCGTCCATGTCCTCGATATTGCGGCTGCCGATATGATGTTCGGCCGTGCCCACGCACAGGAACAGCAGCGACTTTGCCACCGCGTGGAACAGAATCAGGAAGATGGCAGCCCATACGGCCTCGGGCGCGCCGACACCCAGGCAGGCACTGATGAGGCCCAGGTTGGAAATGGTGGAGTACGCAAGCACGCGTTTGGCGTTGCTCTGCGAGATGGCCATGAGGGCAGCGAGCAAAAACGTTATGGCACCCACACTCGTGACCATAAAGCCGGTCACGGGATAGATGGCATAGAGCGGGCTCAGCTTGACCATCAGGAACACACCGGCTTTGACCATGGTTGACGAGTGCAGCAGGGCGCTCGTGGGCGTGGGGGCAACCATGGCACCCAACAGCCAGGTGTGGAACGGCATCTGTGCGGCCTTGGTGAGTGCGGCGAGCGACAGCAGGATGACCGGCATCACCAGCAGCGCGGACTGCGCGGTTCCGGCGCCGGAAAGCTCGATCATGCCCGAGATGGTCAGCGGCATGCCGTTAACGTGCAGGTACATGAGTCCGGCCAAAAACGCGATGCCGCCCAGCATGTTGAGGATGATCTGGGTGAAGGCGTTCTTGATGGCCTCGGGCGTGCGCGTGTAGCCAATCATGAGGAACGAGCACACGGTGGTGATTTCCCAGCCGCAGAACAGCCACTCAAGGTTGTCGCTCGTCACGATGACGAACATGGCCGAGAGGAACAGGAACATGAGCGCCAGGAACTGCGGGCGACGGTCGGGCGCGGTCTGCCCGCGCAGCGCGGCCTCGTGCTCATCGTGCGCTTGGAAGTCCTTCATGTAGCCCAAGGCATACATGCAAATTAGGCTGCCGACGATACCGACGGCGAGGACCATGATCACACTCATGTAGTCCAGGTAGAGAGGCGTTGCCGTGACGGCCTCGGCCGCGGGCAGCGTCATGGCTGCAAAGGCGAGCGAACCCACCAGCTGGACTATGCCGAGCACCGTGGTGAGCGCGTTCCTATATTTGTACGCGTTGTACAGGATGACGGCGCACAGGATGACGTCGATGACGGAGCTGATGATCGAGAGCACATGTGAGGTGCCGGGGGCAACCTCAAAGCTCTGCGGACCCGTGCCAAAAAACATGACGGCGACTACAACTGTCACCGCCATAATAATGCCGGAGCCTATGAGCCCTACCGCATCGCGGGCGCGGTCACCGCGCGCGAGCAGCATGCACAGCGCCGGTACCAGCGGAAACAGGGTAAGGAAATACAGTAGCGTCATACCATCACTCCCCCATGCAAAAACGCTGCAATTGTTTAACGTTATAGCTCAATTGAGGAGTAGCGGCGGCAGGTTTTCGGTCAACTGGGGAGTTTTAGGCGTACGGGGCAAGGAGTCTGTCCGCATTGGAATAGAGGGGTGACGCTCCCCTATCGCAACGGTGGGCACACGAGTCACTGCGCGCGGTTTATTGGCCACGTTGGAGAATGTCCCGATAGGCTCGCGCCGGTCCAAAAAGTTGGCGCGGTAAGAAAAATGCGCCCCCGCGGGCGCACCCTCTTGCTACTCTGCCTGCTTAACGCGCGGCTTGCGACCGCGCGGCTTATCGATAAGCGCATCGGCGCCGCCATCGCGATACTGGCGACACCAGGCCTTGACCGAAGACTCGCTGGGAATCTTGTGCTTGATCATGGCCTCGCGAACCGTCAGGCCGTTTTCCAGGCGATCCTTTACCACGGCGAGCTTGACGTCGTACGAATACGTGCGGTGATGCGAGCCCGCGTTAAGCACTGCGTCGGCACCGCCCACGGCATATGCGCGGGCCCACTGACGAGCCGTGGCCTGGGGAATGCCAAGCTCCGCGGCGAGGGCACGATGACCGACCCTCTCTTGGAGGATCTCGACGGCGCGCTGCCTAACCTCGGGCGCATGCGTGCGAGTCCTTGTTGCTTCCGACATACCTGCCACTTCTTAGCCTTAACCGTTAATCTGCTTTCTTACGTGCATGTTAGATAGTAGCATTTTACTGTTTGCTCAAAGCAGTTAATTAAAATAGACGCGGCGTTATCTGGGCATTTGGCACCAAATTACGACATTTCTTTATCGATTATTTACGCTGGTAGCTGACTCGCAGCTAATCGTCATTCGCTTGTCAACAAAATTGGCATCTCTTTATGTCCTTTGGTATAGAGGATATAGTTATTAACCCCTCCCCCAATATTTTTGAGTGATCTGCAAGGCAGTAGACGTCCTCACTCCTCATGATTACCGCGCATTGCCATTCATCGGAGCAAAACAAAAAGGGCGGGACCTGCTGCGCTTGCAGGCCCCGCACCGGTTGACACCCGACGGGACACAGCCGGGCGAGACGGATCCGTGCTACCGCCCCGCCTGGCCGCGATGTTCAACTACAGCTCGTTGGCCGCGTGATACGCCGTGCGAATGGCGCTCGCAATGTCGGCGGTGCGCTCACCCGAGCAGTCGCCCACGCAGGTCACGGGCACCGTCACGCCATCCAGGTCAAACGCGTTGGCCTTGGAGCCCACGGCCATCACCACGTAATCGCAGGCGATCTTCACCGGCTCCTCGGCGCCGTCCTCGGTGGTGCGAACAGCCTCCACGCCCTCGTCGGTAATGGCGGTCAGGCGGGTCTTAACATGCTGCTCCACGTTGTGCTCTGCAAAGTCGCTCATAATCAGCGGCAGAATGGTCTCGGACTCGCCCGCGGCAATCTTGTCGAGCATCTCCACGATCGCCACCTCGCAGCCGTGCTGCAGCAGGTACTCGGCAGTCTCGGTGCCCACCAGGCCGCCGCCAATGACGGCGACGCGGCCGCTGAGCTCCACCTTGCCGGCCAGCACGTCCCAGCTCGAGACGACCTTCTCCGAATCGGCACCCGGAACGGGGATGACCACGTCGTGTGCGCCCACGGCCACAATCGCAGCGTCGGCGGCGTTGAGGTCCTCAGCGGTAGCGGCATGGTTGAGCTCGACCTTCACGCCCAGGCCGGGCAGAATCTTCTCGTAGTACTCGACCGAGCGCATGATCTCGTCCTTGCGCGGAGGCGCGGCCGCCAGCACAATCTGGCCGCCCAGATGATCGCTCGCCTCGTAGACGGTCACGTCGTAGCCGCGCTTGGCCGCCACGCGCGCGGCCTCCAGACCGGCGATGCCGCCGCCCACCACGGCGATCTTCTTGTCGCCCTCGCCCGGCTTAATGGCGATGGTTGCCTCGTCGCCGTTCTCGGCATTGAGCACGCACGAGATGTACTTGCGGTTTTGAATCGCATCGACGCAGCCCTTGTTGCAGTTGAGGCACTCGCGGATGGGCTCACCCGTGGCGGCCTTCAGCGCAATGTCGGGGTCGCACATGAGCGAGCGGCCATAGGCGATGATGTCGGCGGCGCCGTCTTCCAGAATCTTCTCGCCGGCCTCGACCGAGACAACGCGGCCGACGGTTGCCACCGGCACGGAGACCAGGGCCTTGACGCGCTCGGCCACGGGCAGCGTCCAGTTGTAGGGCATGGCGCCCATGGGCGGAATGGTGTCGCCCATGTTGCCGGTGTGGTTGGCCTGTGCGACCTGAATCATATCGATGCCCGTACCCTCGAGCAGCTTGGCGAACTCGCAGGCCTCGTCGGGCTGCAGGCCACCCTTGCCGCGCGGCGTGCCGTCGGGGTTCTCCATGATCACGGGGAGCTTGTACTCCACCATCAGCTGCGGCGCGGCTTCCTTAATGGCGGCGACGACCTCGAGCGCGTAGCGAACGCGGGGTGTC
>CABUAL010000076.1 GCA_902489515.1 uncultured Collinsella sp.
ACAACGGCACCGTCGCGCATGCAGTAAACCCGATGACTGACGGGTATTCGTTTTGCATAGACGGGGCAGAGCTGCTCACGCCGCGCGAGTATCTCAAGCGTGCGCATGATGATTATTCAAAATATGGCATCGTGGATACGAAAACGAAATTGAAGGACGCCGACATCACGTGTGTTATCGCCGTAAAGATGCGTGTCAGGAATAAGGACAATATCGAAGGCGGAATCAAAACGTATGTTTGGCATTTGGTGCCGGAGTCTGCGCCAAACTATGACTTTGTGGTCAATACCGATCTGATAACGCAGGCAATGCCGGCTCTGGGCGGTTCTGCTGCGTTTGCTGTACAGGTTGGGGCGGAGAACGAGTTGCTCGTCCCATTCATGATGCAAAACACCAACGACTATTTCGAAGGTTACGAGACCGTCCGTTTTGAGAAGGCTTTTCCTGGGACTTATACGATGAAGATGACCGATCTGCCAGAGAGAAGGCTCTTAAGGTTTGAAGTGAAGTAACTCGAAGGTCCTGTTGGGAGAGCCTCATCCTACGCTGGAGCGGGATGAGATTCCCTTCGCAGTGGCGCTCGGCCCTAGTGCTTCTTCTTGTTCTTCTTCTGCTTGCGCTGCTTGCCCTTGGTCTCCTGGGGCTTGTCGCCCTGCTTGGCCTCGGCGGCGGCCTTCTCGGCCTTCATTTTCTTCTTCTTGGTCTCGATGCGGAGTTTTTTGTTGATGCGGGCCTTGAGGAAGGGACCGAACTGCTCGGCATCGCCACGGACGAAGGTGTCCTTGGGGATCGTCACGCCCTGGTCGGCGAACATGGCCACAAAGATGCGCTCGCCGTCGAGTACGTGGTCGAGCTTGTCAAACGGGAAGAACTGCGACTTGCCGCTCTTGCCCCAAACCATCAGGCCGTCCTCGTTGGCGGCGACGCGGCGATAGCGGCCACCCATGGACTCGTCGGCCTCGACGGCGTCGATAAAGTCGCGGGCGAGCGTGTGGTGCAGGTTCTTGCTCCACCAGGCCAAAAAGGCGCCGAACACGATCAGCACGACGCCGAACTTGATCCAGCTGCCGCCGGCCACCAGCATGCCGATGCCGATGAGCGCGGCAATCGCGGCGGCGACGTACAGGGAGCCACGGCGCCTGGGCGAGGCGACCAGGCGGGCGAAGTCGGTGACCAGGTCGTTTTCGTACTGGTACTCGTTGAGGTACAGGATGCCGTCGTCGGCTGCGGCCTGCTCCTCGAGCGCGACCTCGACCTGGTCGGCTGCTTCGGAGGGAACGAGGTTGCTCTCTGCGTCTGCCATGCTCTTCGGACTCCTATCGCGGCGGGCTCGCCGTACGGGTTATTATGGAATGCAGTATGCCGTGCGACCGCATGGCCGCCGCGGCAACAAGACTCAGTATACCCGGGGGAGCACCCATGGAATCGTTGTACCGAAAGTATCGCCCGCTCACCTTTGACTCCGTGGTGGGCCAGCAGCATATCGTCTCGACGCTCGAGCACGCTATCACCGAGGGACGCCTGTCCCACGCCTACCTGTTCTGCGGACCGCGCGGCACGGGCAAGACCACCATGGCGCGCATCCTTGCCAAGGCGCTGCTGTGCCGCAATGCCGAGGCAGCGCGCGCCGAGGGTGCAAGCGGCTGCATGCCCGACGGTACTTGCGAGGAGTGCGAGCTCATTGCCGAGGGCAACCACCCCGATGTCTACGAGCTCGATGCCGCAAGCCGTACCGGCGTGGACAACGTGCGCGAGGAGATCATCAACTCCGTCAACTTTGCCCCGGTGCGCGGCAAGTACAAGATCTATATCATCGACGAGGTCCACATGCTCACGACGGCGGCGTTCAACGCGCTGCTCAAGACGCTTGAGGAGCCGCCGGCACACGTGATCTTTGTGCTGTGCACCACCGACCCGCAAAAGATTCTGGAGACCATCCTCTCGCGCTGCCAGCGTTTCGATTTCCATCGCATCGGCAACGAGGATATTGAGCATCGCCTGGCATACGTATGCGAGCAGGAGGGCTTCGATTACGACGACGAGGCGCTCGCCATCGTGGCGCGCCATGCCAAGGGCGGCATGCGCGACGCGCTCTCCACGCTGGAGCAGCTGAGCGTTTTTGGCAACGGTTCTGTGCATGCGGACGATGCCCGCTCGCTTTTAGGCGAGGTTTCGGACCAGATTCTGGGCGAGTTTTCCCGCGCCATTGCCGATCGCGATGTTGCCGAGCTCTATGGACTGATCCGTGCGCAGGTCGAGGAAGGAAACGACCTGCTGGAGCTGACGCGCGACCTGGTAGCGCATGTGCGTGACGTGTACGTTGCCTGCGTTGCCGGTGCCCGTGCCGAGCTGTTTGAGGGCGGCTCCGAGCAGGCCGAGGCGCTTGCTGCCGAGGCCGCTGCCTTTGGCGAGCATCCTGCCGACCGCCTGGCCCGCGTGCTGACGGTGCTCGACGATGCCGCACTGGAGATGAGGGGCGCGAGCGACGTGCGCCTGGTGCTCGAGATTGCCTGTACGCGTCTGGCACGTCCCGAGGCTGATTTAACGATTGAGGCATTGGCCGAGCGCGTGGCGCGTCTGGAGGCCATGGTTGCCAACGGCGCCGTGCCGGCGAGCGTGGCTGCTGCTCAGGCCACCGCGCCTGCAGCATCCGTACCCGCTGCTGCCCAGCAGCCGACGCTGATCTCGGGTGCCCGAGCCGCTACTCCGGCGGCATCTGCTACCACCGCTGATACGTCCGCGCGTCAGGGTGGTATGCCTTGGGACCGTGGTGCTGCCGCTCCGGCGGCTCAGCCTGCGCCCCGTTCTGCGTCCGTGTCGGCTTCCAAGCCTGCAGCGTCTGCCCCTCAGTCTGCGCCGGCTCCGACGCCTCAGCCCGTTGCAGCCCCCGCGCCTGCCACCGCTCCGGCACCTAAGCCCCAGCCCAACACCGCCGCCCAGGTTGCTGCCGCTGGTGCCGCCGAGACCCCCGCGGTCGAGGATGCCGGTGAGCTCCAGCGCAAATGGGCCGAGGTCGTCGAACGCGTCAAGGCTCGTCAGGCCTCCTACGCAGGGCTTTTGCTCAATGCCCGCGCCACAGCAGACGACGGCTCCAAGCTCACGGTCTCGTTCCCCGCGGGCTCGACCTTTGCCATCAAGATGCTCGGACGCGCCGACACGCAGTCGGTGGTCCTGCCGACAGTCAGTGCGGTCTTTGGTCGTCGCATCGTCGACTACGTCCTGGATGGAGGTGGCACGCTGGCTCCTCAACATGAGGAGCATTCTCCATCTGCACGGGCTGCGGCATCTGCGGACCCGCAACCCGTGTCCTCGGCGGCCCCTGCATCCTCGAACGTCAGCGCGACGCAGCCAAAAGCGGCACCGGTAGCGGCACCGACCCCGTCGGCGCCTGAACCCGCTGCGCCCAAACAGGCTGCTCCGGTCCCCGCGCCCAAGCCCGCCGCCGCGCCTGCGCCCAAGTCATCCGACCTGGGCAAAGCCCCCTGGCTGCGCTCCGACAACCCCGCTGGCGCTCCTGCCACGGGCAAGCTCCCGACCGAGCCCGCACCCCGAGCGCCCGAGCGCGCGTCCGCTCCCAAGGCTCAGCCTGTCGCGCAGCCCGCGCCGTGGGAATCCGAGCAGGTGCCCTACGACGACGCTATGGTCGGCGGCTTTGCCGGCGATGCGAGCGGGGACGATCTTCCTCCGTTCGACGTGCCGGGTGCGGCGTCCGCGCCCAAGCCCGCCGCGGCGGCATCCGCGGCCCCCACAAGTGACGACGCCCCCGCGGCTCCCTGGGAGTCCAACCCCGGTGCGGGCAGCCCCTTCGGCCATCAGGGCGCAGCCCCGAACATCCCGCAGACCGAGGACGAGGCCAAAGCCCTCATCCGCAGCGTCTTCGGCCAGTCCACCATCTTCAAGCCGGTGGAGTAGCTGCGCAGGCGGGTATACTGCTCAAGAAGAGAACCCTTTGAACGGAGCGAGCTTATGATGTGGGAATATGTCCGCCTTGAGGACGATACGCAGGTTTCGTATTCCGAAGTCCGGGAGGACAACACGGTGAAGGTTGTTGTGGAGCGCCCGCGCGATTGGGGTTTTGACACGGCGGAGTGTATCTTGCCGGCATTCAATTGGGTGTCACACGAGGGCTTTAGCGAAGCGAACCTCAAAGAACTCGATGATTTCGTGCGCAACAATGCCCCGCTCATCCTGCGTTTTGCCTACGAAGGCGGACGAGTCTATGCCTAGTCTGTTTCGACTCGGGCCGTACATCATCTTCTTCTGGACGGGGGAGAACGGCGAACCTGTCCATGTTCACGTTGCGGTCAAGCGCCCCACTGCCGAGGCAACCAAGATATGGCTTACCCGCTCCGGCGGATGCAAGCTGGCCCATAACAAGGGCGATATTCCTGCTCGGGATTTACGCGATATCATGCAGTTTGTTTCATCTAACCATGCGCTGATTTGCAAACGCTGGAAAGAAACAACCGGTGGGCTGTCGTTTTACTGTTGAGAATCGCTTGCTGGGCTTAGGACCCCTAGCCCTTTAGGGGCTCTTTATCCGGGCGCATCTGTATTTCGGACATGTGTAGTGTGGTGCCGCGTATGTCGCATTTGAGCAGACAGGTGCGTGACGGTCGGCCTAGGATGCTGAGGTCGATACGATACGTCGCATGGCTGTCCGTGTACTCGACTTGCTCGGCGTTAATGGTTGCTCCGATTGCCAAATAAACGCCTAGCTCGGCATCGACAATCTTGAAGTCCTTTATCTTGACCTTGAACTCTTGATAGAGGGACGGGCTGTTGTAGTAGACGGTTCGGGTTCCGTCGGTGCACTCATCGGTCGTCTCCCATTTGACGACGGGCTGGTCCGAGCTGGCTATCAGCAGTTCTGCTCCAAAAGCTATGGCATGGGTGATGACAACCAGCAATGCCCAGCCGACAAAGAGATAGAGAACCACATATGCAACGGGGTGTTTTGAGCGGATGTTTTGGAGCGCGTTGGGGGCATTCATGGGGCACCTCCAAATTACTATCTATGGCAATCAAATTATACCCTGCCGCCATGTGCGCCGCCTCGAGCAGCGGTTCGGCATTTAGCTATTTAGTGGCGCACATGAAATGCCGGATTCGGCTCTACTAGATTGAGTGTGCGATATTATGCAACCTTGCATAATTCGACCTTGCATAATCTTTGAGTGCGGTTTGTATTGGAGGACATGTATATCGACTGAGGTAACACGTCCGCCCCGCTCTCTCGCCGCGCGCCGTGGTACGATTTTTGAGTTTGAAAGTCCCGCCGTGCTCCGGCTGCCCTTGCAGCTCGGCGTGCGGCCGCACGTAAAGGAGCCATCATGGCCGGTATGAACATGCAGCAGATGATGAAGCAGGCTCGCAAGATGCAGGAGCAGCTTGCCGCCGCGCAGGAGAACCTCAAGTCCCAGACCGTCGACGCCTCTGCCGGCGGCGGCATGGTCAAGGTGACCGTTAACGGCGAGATGGAGCTCGTCAACCTCACCATCGATCCCGATGCGCTCGATCCCGAGGACGTCGATATGCTGCAGGATATGATCATGGCTGCCGTCAACGAGGCCGTCCGCGGCGTCAACGAGCTCGCCAACAAGCAGATGGGCGCCATCACCGGCGGCCTCAACATCCCGGGCATGCCGTTCTAAGACACGCATATATATGAGTGCCAACCACAGTCTGCAAAAACTGCTCGATGAGCTGGGCCGTCTGCCGGGCATTGGTCCCAAGTCGGCCCAGCGCATCGCCTATTACCTGTTGGAGGCCGACGCCGAGGAGGCGCGCCGCCTGGCCGAGGCCATCCTGGAGGTCAAGCAGGAGGTCCACTTTTGCAGCCGCTGCTTTAACTACGCCACGGCCGACGAGTGCTCCATCTGCCAGGACCCGATGCGCGATACCACTCGCATTTGCGTGGTGGGCGAGCCGCGCGATGTCCAGGCGATCGAGCGCACGGGCAGCTACCACGGCCTCTACCACGTATTGGGCGGCGTGATCAGTCCCATGGACAAGATTGGCCCCGAGCAGCTGCACATTCGAGAGCTGCTGGCACGCTTGGGCCACGAGGACATCCACGAGGTCATCATCGCCACCAACCCCAATATTGAGGGCGAGACCACGGCGAGCTATCTGGCCCGTACCATCAAGCCGTTGGGCGTCGAGGTGTCGCGTCTGGCAAGCGGCCTTCCCGTGGGCGGCGACTTGGAGTATGCCGACGAGCTTACGCTTGGCCGCGCCATCGAGGCCCGCCGCGCGATTTAGGTGGCGAGCCTGCTCCTGCCGTATGTTTTCCTCGCGACGCACGGGGTAGTCATAATTTCCCCGCGCGACTGTGAGTTTGTTGTGCAACAAAGATGCTTCGTATCCGCTTATCGCATGGATGCTTCCGCTCGCATCCTTAATTTGTCCATTCGTTGCGCAACCTTTTTGGTTCGCTGATACACTCAAATATGGATTCGAATGAATGCGCCGCTCCCGAGCGGCGTGTTTTTGTTGGAGGAGAACGCATGCGGCCCGGTGGCACTCAGACAAAGCGCGGCGCCGCGGTGCGCATACGACGCCGACTGGGCTTGGCGCCGCGGGCGTACGCACTGCTATCGTGCTCGCTGGTGCTGGTCATAGCTGGCGTTTCTGCCTATGGCATGACCGTGCCGTCCATGATGCAGGCGCATGCCGCACGCGAACCGCGCGTGGGGCATGAGGTCAAAAGCGATCTGGGCACCACGACTGGATATGCTTGGGCAAGTGTGGTCGGGCATATTGTGTTTGGCACCGACGATGCGGACGGCGCCGAGGCCCCGGACAACGAAGTCATGCTTGCCAATGGCAAAACCATCGTGCTCACCAACACCAAGATCATCGATCGATTGTCCAACAATAGCGTGGCGGCAACGGTGAATAAGGTCGAGCAGCAAAAGGAGCAGGACGCCCAGCAGTCCGGAAAGCCCGGTAGCTCGGATACTTCTGGCTCCGGCTCGGATTCATCGAGTTCGGGCGGCGGCTCTGGGTCGGGTTCCTCTACCGGAGGGCCTGGAAACGGCGGCTCGACGGGCGGCAACACTGACAACGATGCAAACTCCGGCGGCCTTTCCGCTGCTGAGGAAGAGAGCATTCACAGTTGGCTTGTGACCAAGTACAACATGCTCGACGGCTATGTTTCTCGTGCCAATGACGTGGTCTCGACCTATAACTCTACGGGAGATCCCAGGCCGTGCGACAGCCTGGTCGGGGAGATGTTTGTCATTCGAGCCGAGTTCGGTCGTCAGACATTCTCGCCCCGGTCAAGGTGGTATCAGCAGTATGCCAATCTGTGGGGCTGTTACACCAACCTATGTCAATGGGTCGGCCATTACGGCGATGATGACGTCGCGCTCGGTAACTTCAACAATAACGTGGCGGCGCTTGCCCTATGATGACCGATCTTGCATCCACCACACCACAATCGCTCGGTCGCGATCCCATGGTCGGCCTGCGCCTGGCGCGTGTCGACGGGTTTGAGCCGGCCATTGCGCTCGGTCAGGACGAACTGCCTGCCTATCTGCGTCGTTTTACGATGCTGTTTGCCGACGATGCCACCATGCGCCGTGGCGGTATCGGCCGCGTGACGCGTGCCGTCAACGCCCAGGGTGAGGCCGTGGCACTCAAACAGCTCATCTTGCCGACGCGCGATGAGTTCGACGACGATGCCGTCCATGAGGCGCTGGTCGCCAAGTTCAAAGCGGCATTTCGCGAGGAATATGAATGCCATCGCGCCCTTTCGGGCCTTAAGGGCTTTCCCCGCCTCTATGGCTGGGGCGAGGTTGACGGTGTGCCTGCAATTGTCATGGAATGGGTCGAGGGCGAGACGCTCGCCCGCTTGCGCTCGCGCTTTGCCGTGGACGATGCCGGCCGCCTGTCGCCGCTTGTGGCGGCGCGCTTGGGGCGCGACCTGTTCGACCTGCTCTGCCGCATGAGCCTGGTGGGGGAGGGCTTTGTCCATCGCGATATCTCGCCCGCTAATATTATGGTGCGTACGGCGCGTCTACCGCTTGACCGGCAGCTTGCCGAGGGCACCTTTGACCTGTGCCTGATCGACTTTGGCTCGTCGCTGGCGCTCGAGCCTGCATCGGCCGTGGCCGGTCAATCGCCGGCGACATACGTAAAGCGCGCAGGT